>DATFFY010000212.1:0-4518 GCA_035249805.1 Acidimicrobiales bacterium
CGCGAGCTGGGCGCCACGCTCCGCATGTCCGAGGCGGAGGCGGGCGAGCTCGTCGGCGAGGGTCCCTCCGAGGACCAGACGATGATCATCAACATGGGGCCGCAGCACCCCAGCACGCACGGCGTGCTGCGCCTCATGCTCGAGCTCGAGGGCGAGACCGTCCTGCGGACGAAGCCGATCATCGGGTACCTGCACACCGGCATGGAGAAGACGGGGGAGGACCTCACCTACCTCCAGGGCCCGACGAACGTCACGCGGATGGACTACGCGGCCCCGCTGTTCAACGAGCTCGTCTTCTCGATGGCGACCGAGAAGCTGCTGGGCATCGACGGCGACATCCCCGAGCGGGCCACCTGGATGCGCATGCTCCTGACCGAGCTGAACCGCATCACGAGCCACCTGCTGTTCCTCGCCACCAACGGCATGGACATCGGCGCCGTGTCGATGATCCTCTGGGGCTGGCGGGACCGCGAAGAGGGCCTTCGGGTCCTCGAGGCCATCACCGGCCTGCGGATGAACCACAACTACATCCGGCCCGGCGGCGTCGCCGCGGACCTGCCGCCCGGCTGGCGCGACACCGTGCTGCGGTTCGTCGAGGACCTCCCCGAGAGCCTCGCGGAGTACGACGTGCTCCTCACCGGCCAGCCGATCTACCGGGAGCGGCTCCAGGGCGTCGGCGTCATCACGGCGCAGGAGGCGATCGCCCTCGGCGCCACCGGCCCGATCCTCCGGTCGACGGGCGTGCCCTGGGACCTGCGGCGGGACATCCCCTACCTCCACTACGAGGAGGTCGAGTTCGACGTCGTCGTGGGCGACTACGGCGACTGCTTCGACCGCTATGCGATCCGCCTCAACGAGATCCGCGAGTCGATCCGCATCGTGCGCCAGGTCCTCGACCGGATGCCGCCCGGGGACTACCGCATCCAGGACAAGAAGGTCACGCCTCCGCCCCGCGCCCGCATCGACGAGTCGATGGAGGCGCTGATCCACCACTTCAAGATCTTCACCGAGGGCTTCAAGGTGCCCGAGGGGGAGGCGTACTGCGCGGTGGAGTCGCCCCGCGGAGAGCTCGGCTGCTACATCGTGAGCGACGGCTCGGCGAAGCCGTACCGGATGCACATCCGCGGCCCGAGCTTCGTGAACCTGCAGACCCTCCCCCACATGCTCCGCGGCGGCATGATCGCCGACGCGGTGGCCGTCATCTCCTCGGTCGACCCGATCATGGGCGAGGTGGACCGCTGATGCCGCGACTTTCCCCCGGCAACGTGTCGCTCGCCGCGGACATCATCAGCCGGTACCCGCTGCCCAAGTCGGCGCTCATCCCGCTGCTGCACCTGGCGCAGGAGCAGGACGGCTACGTCGCCGATGACGCGATGGAGCACATCGCCGAGCTGATCGGGATCACGCCGGCCGAGGTGCTCGGCACGTGCTCGTTCTACGAGATGTTCAAGCGCGAGCCGGTCGGGCAGTACCTCGTCAACGTGTGCACCAACATCTCGTGCCTCCTGCTCGGCGGCGAGGAGCTCCTGCACCACCTGGAGCAGCGGCTGGGCATCAAGGCCGGCAGCACCACCTCCGACGGCACGTTCACCCTCGAGGACGTCGAGTGCATCGCGGCGTGCACCGACGCCCCGTGCCTGCAGGTGAACTACCGCTACTTCCCGAACGTCACCGCGGAGTCGGCCGACGCGCTGCTCGACGACCTCCGCGCCGGCCGCCGGGCCACCGAGGTGCCCAAGCACGGGATCCTCGCCCGCGTCCGCCAGGAGATCCCGGCCGACCGTCGCGCCGGCAACGCCCTGCCGAGCGACGGCGAGGAGCCGGTCTGGCTCCGCCGCCCCGCCACCGAGGGGGCGCCGCAGTGATCTCGGACGCACCGAAGATCGTGAGCAGCCGTTGGGACGTCGAGGGCGCGCACACCCTCGACGGCTACCTCGCGACGGGCGGCTACGCGGGGCTGCGCGCCGCGATGGCCCGCTCGCCCGAGGAGGTCCACGAGGACGTGAAGGCCGCGAGCCTCCTGGGTCGGGGTGGGGCCGGGTTCCCCGCGGGCACGAAGTGGGGCTTCTGCCCGCCGGGCGTCTGGCCGAGGTACCTGGTCGTCAACGGGGACGAGTCGGAGCCCGGCACCTACAAGGACCGCATCCTCATGGAGCGCGATCCGCACCAGCTCATCGAGGGCGTCCTCATCGCCTGCTACGCCGTCGGCGCGGCGCAGGCCTTCCTGTACGTGCGGGGCGAGATGGCACTGGCACAGGAGCGCATCGCACAGGCGCTGAACGAGGCCTACGAGGCCGGGTACGTCGGCCGCAACATCCTCGGCTCGGACTTCTCGCTCGACATCGTCCTGCACTGGGGTGCCGGCGCCTACATCGTCGGTGAGGAGACGGCGCTCATCGAGTCACTCGAGGGCAACCGCGGCATGCCGCGGCTGAAGCCGCCGTTCTTCCCGGCGGCCAAGGGCCTCTACCTGCAGCCCACGATCGTCAACAACGTCGAGACCCTCGCCAACCTCCCGTGGATCGCCGTCAACGGCGGCGCCGCGTTCGCGGAGCTCGGCGCCGAGACGAGCCGGGGCACCCGACTGTTCGCGGTGTCCGGCCACGTGCGCCGTCCCGGGGTGTACGAGGTCGAGTTCGGCACCACCACGTTCCGCGACCTCATCGAGGCGCCCGTCTACGCGGGCGGCATGCGCGAGGGCCGCACGCTCAAGGCGTTCATCCCGGGCGGCGCCTCTGCGCCGTGGTTCTACGAGGAGCACCTCGACCTCCCGCTCGAAGCCGGTGCCGTCGGCGCGGCGGGCTCGATGCTCGGGTCGGGCGCGGTCGTCGTCATGGACGACACCACCGACGCGGTGCGGGCGTGCTGGCGCGTGGTGCGCTTCTTCGCCCGCGAATCGTGCGGCAAGTGCACGCCCTGCCGCGAGGGCACGAGCTGGCTCGAGAAGATCCTGCTCCGCATCCTCGACGGCCACGGCCGCCCCGAGGACGTCGGGCTCCTGCTGGACGTCTGCGACAACATCAGCCCCGGGATCACCTGGCCGCCCCGGCAGACGACGATCTGCCCGCTCGGGCCCTCCGCGGTCTCCCCGATCGCCTCGGCGGTCGTCCGCTTCAAGGACGAGTTCCTGGCGTACTGCGGCGGCACCGGCGACACCAGGGTGGCGATCGGCGGCAAGGCCTACATCCCCAAGCCGACCGAGGTGGCCGGTGTCTGACACCAAGGCGCCGTCCGAGGTGGTCGTCCTCACGATCAACGGCAAGGCGGTCGAGGCCGCGCCGGGCGAGCTCGTCATCGAGGCCGCCGAGCGGGCCGGCGCCTACATCCCGCGCTTCTGCTACCACCCGCGGATGGAATCGGTCGGCATGTGCCGCATGTGCGTCGTCGACATCGACACCGGCCGCGGTCCCACGCTCCAGCCCGCCTGCATGATCCCCGTCGCGGCCGAGATGGTCGTGGACACGGAGAGCGCGGCCACCAGGAAGGCGCAGGACGGCGTCCTCGAGTTCCTGCTCGTCAACCACCCGCTCGACTGCCCCGTCTGCGACAAGGGCGGCGAGTGCCCGCTGCAGGACCAGACGATGTCCTACGGGCCGGGCGAGAGCCGGTTCGTCGAGGAGAAGCGGCACTTCGAGAAGCCGATCCCGATCAGCGAGCTCGTCGCGCTCGACCGCGAGCGCTGCATCCTCTGCGACCGGTGCACGCGCTTCGCCAAGGACGTCGCCGGCGACACGCTGATCCACTTCCAGGACCGCGGCAACCAGACGCAGGTCAACACCTTCCCGGACCACCCCTTCGCCAGCTACTTCAGCGGCAACACGGTGCAGATCTGCCCGGTCGGCGCGCTGACGGCCACGCCGTACCGGTTCAAGGCCCGGCCGTGGGACCTCGACCAGGCCGAGAGCACCTGCGACAGCTGCTCGGTCGGCTGTCGGATCGTCGTGCAGTCGAGTCGCAACGAGATCCTCCGCTACCAGGGCGTGGACATCGACCCGGTCAACTGGGGTTGGCTCTGCGACAAGGGCCGCTTCTCGTTCCAGTCGGTGAACAGCCCGGACCGCCTCGGCGCCCCGCTGGTGGACGACGGGAACGGTCCCGTCGAGGTGCCCTGGGGCACCGCCCTGTCCCGGGCCGCCTCCGCGATCCGCGAGACCTCGCCCGAGCGCGTGGCGGTGCTCGGTGGCGCCCGGCTCACGAACGAGGACGCCTACGCCTGGGCCAAGCTGCTGAAGGGCGTCGTCGGCACGGACAACGTGGACGCCCAGCTGGCGGACGGCCTGCCGGCCGAGCTCGTGCTCGGGCTGCCCCGGGCCACGATCGACCAGGCGTGCGCGAAGGGCGGCACGGTCCTCCTCCTCGCCCCCGACCTGAAGGAGGAGCTGCCGGTCCTGTTCCTGCGGCTCCGCCACGCGGTCGTGCAGGACGGGGTGACGGTCGTCGAGGTCGCGCCGCAGCGCACCTCGGTCTCGGCGCTCGCGGCCGCGTCGCTCCTGCACCGGCCCGGCACGGCGGGCGAGG
>DATFFY010000213.1:0-12239 GCA_035249805.1 Acidimicrobiales bacterium
GACATGGGGCTCACGCAGGGCCAGAACTTCGACCTCGAGGCGCTGTCGGAGCACTGCGCCGCCGACGGGGTCTACGAGATGCTGCTCGTCGCCAACCCCGAACCGGTGACGGGCGGCACCGGCGCGCCGACCGCGCCCGTCGCGGTCAAGTAGCCATCGACTAAGCAAGGACCCCCATGCCCGCCACGTTCAACTTCGCCGACCTGTGGGAGCTCGTCGTCGACGAGGTCGGCGACCGGGACGCGCTCGTCTGCGGCCCGCACCGTCGGACCTACGCGGAGCTCGAGGACCGCGCCAACCGGTTCGCCAACCACCTGCTCGACCGCGGCATCCGGCCCGGCGACCACGTGGCCCTCTACCTCGAGAACTGCCCCGAGTACCTCGAGGCGATGCTGGGCTGCTTCAAGGTCCGAGCCGTCCCGATCAACGTCAACTACCGGTACGTGGCCGGCGAGCTGCGGTACCTCCTCGACGACTGCGACGCCGTGGGCGTGCTGCACGGCCCGCACAACACGGACGTGGTGGCCGCCCTCCTGCCCGACCTCCCCAAGGTCCGGTGGACCCTCGCCACCGGCGACGACTACGACGCGGCCATCGCGGCGGCGTCCGCCGAGCGCCCACCCCACGGCGACCGCTCCGGCGACGACCACTACGTCCTGTACACCGGCGGCACGACCGGGCTGCCCAAGGGCGTGGTGTGGCGCCAGGAGGACGCGTTCTTCGCGTGCCTCGGCGGCGGCGACGCCATGCGGATCCGCGGCGAGGTGACGACGCCCGAGGAGATCCTCGAGCGCGTCAACGACGGCATCGGGTACCTGACCGCCGCACCGCTCATCCACGCCGCCGCGCAGTGGACGTCGTTCATGTGGTTCTTCGCCGGTGGCAAGGTCGTGCTCACGCAGGGCTCGCTCGACCCCGAGGCGATCTGGAGCGCGATCGAGGCGGAGCAGGTCAACGCCGTCACCGTCGTCGGCGACGCCGTGGCCAAGCCCCTCCTCGACGCCTGGGACGCGAACCCGGGTCGGTGGGACGTGTCGAGCCTCTACGTGTTCTCCAACGGCGGGGCCCCGATGTCCGCGGGCTGCAAGCAGCGCGTGCTCGAGCGCTTCCCGTCGTTCATCGTGAACGACGGGTTCGGGTCGTCCGAGGCCGGGGTGCAGGGCACGTCGCGGGTCACGGCCGGCGAGCAACCCCAGGGCGGGTCGATCCGGTTCTCGACCGAGGGCCAGAAGCCGATCCTGGTCCTCGACGACGACGACCGGCCCGTCGAGCCGGGATCGGGCGTGGTGGGCCGCATCGTCACCGGCGGCCGCCTCCCCCTCGGGTACCACGGCGACCCGGAGAAGACCGCCGCCACGTTCACCGAGGTCGACGGCGAGCGCTACCTGATCACCGGCGACCTGGCCACGGTCGCGGCCGACGGCACGGTCGACCTGCTCGGGCGGGGCTCGACGTCGATCAACACCGGCGGCGAGAAGGTGCACCCGGAGGAGGTCGAGGGCGTCCTCCACGGCCACCCCGCGGTGGCCGACGTGCTCGTCGTCGGCGTGCCCGACGAGCGTTGGGGCAGCGCCGTCACCGCTGTGGTGCAGCCCGCCTCGGGGGCCGACGTGGAGCTGGGCGACCTGGCCGCCCACTGCCGCGCCCAGCTGGCCGGGTACAAGGTGCCGAAGCACCTCGTGGTGGTGGACCGAGTCGTCCGCTCGCCCTCGGGCAAGGCCGACTACCGCTGGGCCGCCGAGACCGCCGCGAAGTCCGTCTGCGGCCCCTGACCTTCAGCAGTCGGGGTCGAGGAAGGTGCGGTCCTCGTCGCAGAAGCCGTCCGGGTCGTCGGTGGCGATCGTGACGGTCACGACGGTGACGAGGATGGCGCCGGCCACGCCGATCCAGCCGATGACGATCCCCATCAGCGCGATGCCGCGGCCGGTGTGGGCGTACGGCTCCCGGTCGATCTCCCGCCGGCTCCGGTAGCCGAAGATCAGCGCGAGGATCGACCCCGCGCCCAGGAGCCACACCACCGACAGGATGAGCGACGCCACCGCGAGGTGGTGCACCGGGCCCTCGGGCTCCGGCGGCGGGTACGTCGGCCGGCCCCGGTCGTCGACGGGCGCCGAGACCTCGCTCATCGCGTCCGCACCTGCGCCGGCCACGGGCCGGTGATCGGGAGCGGGCAGAGCACGGTGGCGGCCCGCACGAGCCAGGCCAGCACGGCCTCCACCGGCGCGTCGTAGGTGCGCAGCACCAACCCCCGCTTCGGGTGGTCGCTCACGACGTACCACTCCTCCGGGACGGCGACGCCGCGGGCCTCGAGGGTGCGCACGACCCGCTGGCCGGCCGCGTGCTGCAGCCCGATCTCACCCGGGGTCCACGTTGCGAGGGGGACCGTCGGTCCGCTGTTGCCGAAGACCTGGCCCAGCATCGAGCGCGAGGGCACCTCGTCCTCGTCGACGCCGGGCATGAGGTTCGCGAACACCGCGCCGTCGAGGTGGGGGAGCAGCAGCGTGACGTCGCCCCCCGGCAGCTCGAGGGTCACGTCCGGCACGAGCCGAACCTAGCGGCCATACCCTCTGCCGGGTGACGACGAAGCGCCCCGCCCTCGGCATGGCCTCCGCGCTCCTCGCGGTCGTCGTCTGGGGCACGTCCTCGGTCCTCATCAAGGAGGTCGAGGGCGTCAACGGCGTGGCCATCTCCGCGTACCGGCTCTGGATCGGCGCCGGGCTGACCACGGCCGTGTTCCTGCTCAGCGGGGGGCGCCTCTCCTGGGCGCTGCTGCGCGCGTCCTTCTGGGGCTCGGTCGCCTTCGCCGCCGACATCGTCCTGTTCTTCAGCGCCGTCCAGGAGACCAGCGTGGTGAACGCCACGATCATCGGTGCGCTGCAACCGCTGCTCATGCTGGCCATCGCCGGGCCCCTCTTCGGCGAGTGGCCCCGCTGGGTCGACGGGCTGCTCGGCCTGGTGGCCGTCGGCGGGGCCGCGATCGTGGTCGCGGGCGGGGACGCGGGTGGCGCGTCCGGCGCCTCGGGCGACCTCCTGGCCGTCGGCGCCCTGCTGGCCTGGTCGTGGTACTTCGTCGCGTCGAAGACGGCACGGGTGCGCCTGACGAGCTTCGAGTACCTCACGGGCCTGTCGGTCGTGTCGGCCTTCCTGATCATCCCGGTCCCGTTCGTGCTCGGGACGGCCCTCGACGCCCCGACGGCCGAGGGCTGGTGGCTCATCACGGCCATCGCCGTGGTGAACGGGGCCCTCGGCCACTTCCTCATGAACTGGGCCCACGGCCACATCCCGCTCATCGCGACCTCGCTCGTCACCCTGGGCATCCCGGTGGTCTCGGCGATCGCGGCGGCCGCGTGGCTCGACGAGGAGCTCGTCGCCGTGCAGGTGCTCGGGATGGTGGTCGTGCTCCTCGCGTTGAGCGTGGTGGCGATCAACACCAGCCGGCGCAAGCCCGAGCTGATGGAGATCGACGTGGACGCGACCAGCCGCGCCCCGCACCCCTAGCCCGGCTCGACCAGCGCGTTGCGGGCGACCACCTCGGCGTACCAACGGGCACTGGCCTTGGGCGTGCGCTGGAGCGTGGTGCGGTCGACGTGGACGAGCCCGAACTGGTGGGCGTAGCCCTCGGCCCACTCGAAGTTGTCGAGCAGCGACCACACGAAGAACCCCCTGAGGTCCACTCCCTGCTCGATCGCGGCGGCCGCGGCCGACAGGTGGTCGGCCAGCCAGGTGACGCGGCGCGTGTCCTCGACCCGCCCCGACCCCGCATCGACCGGATCCTCGAACGCGGCGCCGGCCTCGTGCACGTACAGCGGTGGCGGACGGTGCTCGCGGGTGACGGCGACGAGTGCCTCGGTCAGGCCGCCGGGCTCGATCGCCCACCCGCCGTCGGTCAGCGGGGCCTCAGGCGTGACCAGCTCGACGTCGGGCGAGCCCGGCCACTGCGCGGCCGGACCGGTCGCGGAGGCGCCGGGCCGATGCCGGACGTGGTACCGCCGGTAGTAGTTGATGCCGAGCGCGTCGAGGGGTCGGGCGATCTGGGCGAGGTCGCCGTCACGCACGTGGGCGAGGTCGCTCACCGCGCGGAGATCGTCGAGCACGTCGTCCGGGTAGTGCCCCTCGAGGACCGCGTCGTACCAGAGGCGGTTGGCGAGGCCGTCGACCCGGCGAGCCGCGTCGCGGTCGTCGTCGGTGGGTCCCGCTGCGACCACCGGGTAGGGGTTGAGCGTGATCGAGACCTCCGCATCGGGGACGGCAGCGCGGAGGGCGTCCACGGCAAGCCCGTGGCCGAGCAGGAGGTGGTGGGCCGCGGCCACCGCGGCGCTCGGCTCGCGTCGCCCCGGGGCGTGCACGCCGGCTGCGTAGCCGAGCATCGACGCGCACCAGGGCTCGTTCACCGTGCCCCACCTGCGGACCCGGTCGCCCAGGGCCTCGGCCATGATCGCCGCGTGCTCGCCGAACCGGAGTGCCGTGTCCCTCGACGGCCACCCGCCCGTCTGCTCCAGCGCCACGGGAAGGTCCCAGTGGTACAGCGTGGCGACCGGCTCGATGTCGTGGGCCAGGAGCTCGTCCACGAGCGCCCGGTAGAAGTCGAGCCCGCTGTGGCTGACGCCGTCGACCCCGGTGGGCTGGACGCGCGGCCAAGCGATCGAGAACCGATACGCGTCCACGCCCAGCGCGCCGAGCAGACCGACGTCCTCCGCGAAGCGCCGGCGGTGATCCGTCGCGATCGCCGGCGTGTCGCCGGCCCGGACAGCGCCCGTCTCGGCGAACGCGTCCCAGATGGAGGGGCCGCGTCCGTCGAGGTCGACGCCGCCCTCGATCTGGGGGGCGGACGTGCCGACCCCCCAGACGAACCCAGCCGGGAACACCGGCCCCGGGCTGCGGGTCAACGGCCGTCGGGCTGCGGCGAGCCTCGCAGTGCCGCGGCCCGGGCCTGCCGCCACTCGGCGAAGTGGTCAGCGAGGCCCAGGCCCGTGAAGGGGAAGATCGGGGCGGCGACGAGCACGGACGCCCCGGCCACCCTCGCCAGCACGAAGCTGTACGCCGCGCCCAGCGCCACGGCCGCTGCGCGCGTCCGCCAGTCGTGGGGCAGATCGGCGCGCAGGGCGGCGATGCCGCCCGCACCGACCCCGGCGACGATGCCGGTCACCGCGTCGGCGGCGAGGGCGGACACCGGGATGCCGACGCCGAGGCACAGCCCCATCGCCTTGACCACCGCGCCCGGGGCTCGGGGGTGCTCGGAGGAGAAGGCGAGGACCATGAAGGCGAACGGGAGGAGGACGAGGCCGAGCGCGATGGCCGGCCCTGCGGCGGGTCCGCCCCCGTCGTCGGACGCCGCCGCCACGAGTCCGCCGAGGAGCGACCACACCGCGGGCGCGAGGACGAGGGTCGCGAGCGTGATGGCTCGCCACTTCCGCTCCGGCGGGAGGGGGTTCATCCCCGCGACGTGCCTCACCCCTTCACCGACCCGGCGGTGAGCCCGCGCACGAAGTAGCGCTGCAGCGCGAAGAACACGGCCAGCGGCAGGACCATCGAGATGAACGCCGCCGCGGTGAGCAGGTTCCAGCTCTCGCCCTGCGAGCCCATGAGGGACGCGAGCGCGATCGTGACGACGCGGTTGTCCTGGGTGCCCCCCAGGAACACGTACGCGACGAGCAGGTCGTTCCACACCCAGAGGAACTGGAAGATGGCGAAGGCGGCGAGGGCGGGGACCGACAGCGGGACGATGAGCCGCCAGAAGATCGTGAAGTGGTCGGCGCCGTCCATCTTCGCCGACTCGATGATCGACGCCGGCAGCGACGAGATGTAGTTGAAGAGCAGGTAGGTGGCGAGCGGCAGCCCGAAGCCCGTGTGTGCGAGCCAGATCCCGAGGAAGGTGCCGTTGAGGTCGAGGTCCGGGAACAGCGTCATCCCGTTGAACGTGGCGCCGTTCGCGTAGAGGCGCAGGATCGGGATCAGCGCCATCTGGAGCGGGACGACCATGAGCCCGACCACGACGACGAACAGCACGTAGCGCCCGCGGAAGTGCATCCACGCGAACGCGTAGGCGGCGAACGCGGCGATCGTCACGGGGATGATGGTGGAGGGCAGGGCCACGGCGAGGCTGTTGAGGAACGAGCTCTGGAAGCCGCCGGTGTCGAGCGCCTCCCGGTAGTTCTCGAGGGTCCACTGCCCGGGCGCGAAGGGATCCCCGAGCGCCTCCCACCACCCCGAGGTGTTGGCCTGGCTGGCCGAGCGGAAGGAGGTGACGAGCACGCCCACGACCGGTACGAGCCACAGCATGACGATCACGACGATGGTGAGGCGGACCCCGCGGCCGCCCTTGTGGCTGTCCGCCGAACCTGACCCTGGCCGCTCCCGCCCGGGAGGCGCCGCGGCCACGTCCTCGGGGAGCGGCGCGGTGAGCGTCATCGCATCGCCTCCTGCGCGCGGAACCGACGCACGTTCCAGATCATCACCGGGATGACGGCGAGGAACAGGACCACGGCGATCGCGGCGGCTCGGCCCTCGTGGCCACGGATGAAGAACCACCGGATCATCCGCTCGGCGATCACCTCGGTCTCGTTGGCGTCGGCGTTGCCCATCACGAAGACGATGTCGAAGACCTTCAGGGCGTTGATCACCATGTAGGTGGACACGACCACGATCGTCGGCAGGATGCTCGGGACCGTGATGTGCCGGAACACCTGCATCTCGGACGCGCCGTCGATGCGGGCGGCCTCGATGATCTCGTCGGGGATGGCCTTGATGGCGGCGGACAGCACGACCATCGCGAAGCCGGTCTGCATCCAGACCATGACCACCATGAGGAGCAGGTTGTTCCACGGGCTCTGGGAGAGCCACGACACCGGCTCGTTGCCGAGGCCCTGCCAGATGCCGTTGAGGAGCCCGATGTTCGAGCCGAAGGCCTCGGGACGGAAGCTGTAGATGAGCCGCCACGTGACGGCGGCACCGACGAACGAGATCGCCATCGGGAGGAAGATCAGCGACTTGGCGACGGCCTCGCCCCGGCGGAGGCGGTCGGCCAACGTGGCGAACACCAGCCCGATGCTCACGGCGGCCGCCGGCACGAGCACGATCCACAGGGCCGTGTTGCGGATCGACCGCAGCATGCCTTCGTCCTCGAAGATGAACCGGTAGTTGTCGAGCCCGACGTACTCCTGCCCCGTGGAGTCGCGAAGGCTCAGGAAGACGGTGTTGACGACCGGGTAGATGAGGAAGACCGACAGGACGACCAGCGCGGGTCCCACGAAGATGTACGGGCGCACACCCTCGCGGAACCGCTCGGGCAGCCAGTCGATCACGCGGTTCATGCCCCAGAAGAGGGCGAACACGCCGAACACGCCGACCGCGATGGCGACGGCGACGATGACGAACCGGTTGGCGTCGGAGTCCCGCAGGAAGCCGAACGCGGCCCACAGGACGAGCAGGCTGCCCACCAGCAGGCCGAGGCCCGTGAGGCCGCGCGCGAGGGGAACGGCCGCCGTGCGACCGTTCCCCTCGACGCCGCTCACGGGCGCTCGCTCAGGGCCAGCTGTCCTCGATGTCCTGGAGGATGCGGTCGAGCTCGTCCGGGCCGCTCCGCACGTACTCGAGCATCCCGCTCCAGAACGTCCCCTGGCCGACCTCCTTCGGCATGAGGTCGGACGCATCGAACCCGCCGGAGCCCGTCCGCAACGTCTCGGTCAGGATCTCCGACGCCTCCGCGAGGAGCTCGTCGGTGTAGCAGTCCGATCCGACGTCGACGTTCGGCGAGATGCGCGAGGAGGCGGGCACGCCGCCCATCTCGCACTGGACATCCTGGGCGACGAACCGCTCCACGAAGTCCTTCGCCAGCTCCGGGTCGGCGGCCGTGCCGATGACCGTCAGCTCACCCCCGTAGAGGATCCCCTCCTGGTCGATCGGCGGCAGCGTGAACCAGTCGTAGTCCACCCCCGACTGCGGAGCCGGATCGGCCAGGTCCGCGAACTGCGCGGCGATGAAGCTCGCCTGGCGGTGCAGGAAGCAACCGGGCGGGTCGGTGAACAGCGGACCGGGCGCGTCGGAGAAGAAGATGTCCGCCGTGCTGGCGGCGCCGCCCGCGACGAAGCCCTCGCCGAACAGGACCTCGCCGAACCGCTCGGCCGCCGTCTTCACGGCCGGGTCGTTGAACGGGATCTCGTGGCGCAGCCACTGCTGGTAGACGTCCGGACCGGCGGTGCGGAGCATGATGTCCTCCATCCAGTCCGTCGCCGGCCACCCGGCCGAGCCGTCGCTGTTGAACCCCACGCACCAGGGCGTGCCGCCGTCGTCCACGATCTGCTCGCTGAGCGCGATCAGCTCGTCCCAGGTCTCCGGGACCTGGTAGCCGGCCTCGTCGAAGTCGTCCTTCGCGTACCAGACCATGCTCTTCAGGTTGACGTTCGTGGGCACGCCGTAGTGCTTGCCCTCGTACGCGCCGAACTCGACGAAGTCCTCACCGACGAGCTCCTGGAGTGCGGCGACGTCGATCCCCACGTCCTCCAACGCGACGATCTTGCCCTCGGCCGCGAGCTCGGGGATCGATCCCGGTTGCGGCACCGCGGCCAGCTCGAGCGTGCCGGCGTCGGCCCGGATCTGGAACTGCTCCTCGAACGAGCCGACCTGCTCCACCTCGACGGTGTAGTCGACCTCCGAGTTGATCAGCTCGTCGAAGATCTCCTGGTAGGCCTCCACCTCGTTCTGCTCGCCGGCGCTCATCAGCACGATGGAGCCGCTCAGGGCGCCGTCCCCGTCTCCGCCGCCCCCGCCGCCGTCGTCGTCATCGTCGCCGCACGCGGCTGCGACCAACGCGAGCGCGATCAGTGGGATCATCAGTTTCCGGGCTGTCATGGGTGTGTCTCCTTGTTGAGGTGCGTGGCGGTCATGTCGCGTAGATCCCGGTGCCGTCCGCAGGATCGAAGAAGTGGAGTCGGTGGGTGTCGACCACGAGCTCGATCGGGTTGCCCTTGGCGGCCGTCGACCGCGGGTTGAGCCGGGCCAGCAGCGTCGTGTGCCCGCGGGCCGCCTGCTGCTCGACCTGATCGAGGGCCTCCTGCCCGACGTCGGAGGCGAGCTCCTTCATGTCCTCCGTCATCGCGGGTGGAGCCGAGACCGTGAGGTGCACGACGACGTCGGAGCCGAGCGCCTCCCGCAGGTCGACCGTGGACGAGATCCGCCGCTCGGGCGGGGCGTCCGTGACGAGGCTCGCGTCCTCCATGTCCTCCGGGCGGATGCCGAGGACGATCGTGCGCCCGGCGAACCGACGCAGCGCCGAGCGCTGGGCCACCACCTCCGCGGGCACGGGCAGGCGGAAGCCGCCGAACTCCACCGCGAGCCGGTCACCGTCGGGGGCGAGCGTGGCGTCGAGGAGGTTCATCGCAGGCGACCCGATGAAGCCCGCCACGAAGATGTTCACGGGGCGCTCGTAGAGGGACTGCGGGCTGTCGACCTGCTGGAGCACGCCCTTGCGGAGCACCGCCACCCGGTCGCCCATCGTCATGGCCTCGGTCTGGTCGTGGGTGACGTAGATCGTGGTGACGCCGAGGTCGTGCTGGATCCGCGCGATCTCCGACCGCATCTGCACCCGGAGCTTCGCGTCCAGGTTGGAGAGGGGCTCGTCCATCAGGAACGCCTGCGGGTTGCGGACGATCGCTCGGCCCATGGCCACGCGCTGGCGCTGGCCGCCGGAGAGCGCGGCCGGCTTGCGGGTGAGCAGCTCGTCGAGGCCGAGGATCCCGGCCGCCTCGCGCACGCGGGCGGCGATCGCGTCCTTCGGGAGCTTCTGGAGCTTGAGCCCGAACGCCATGTTGTCGAACACGCTCATGTGCGGGTACAGCGCGTAGTTCTGGAACACCATCGCGATGTCGCGCTGCTTCGGGGGGACGTCGTTGACGACCCGGTCGCCGATCCGGACCGTGCCCTTCGTGATCTGCTCGAGGCCGGCCACCATGCGAAGGGCCGTCGTCTTCCCGCACCCCGAGGGCCCGACGAGCACGATGAACTCCTTGTCCTCGATGGAGAGGTCGAGGGCTCGCACGGCCTCCGTGCCGTCGGAGAACACCTTCCACACGTCGCGCAGCTCGATCTCAGCCACGGGCGCCCGGCCTTCGATCGCCCGACGGGGCACCCGTCGTGTGCCGCTCGACGAGCTGCAGGGGCAGCTCGTGGCCGACCGGGTCGGGGGTGTTCCCCGCGACCGCGTCGAGGAGCAGCTGCGCGCCCAGGAAGCCGCTGTCGTACAGGGGCTGGCGCACGGTGGTGAGGCCGACGTACGCGGACAGCTCGATGTCGTCGAACCCGATGACCGACAGGTCCTCGGGGACGCGGCATCCGGCGGCTCGGGCGGCGGCGAGGACGCCGGTCGCCTGCACGTCCGACGAGGCGAAGATCGCCGTCGGTGGATCGGGCTCGGCGAGGAGCTCGGTGGCGAGCGTGCGGGCGACCTCTCGATCGTGGGGACCGTGCCTCCGGAGCTCGGGTCGCTGCGGCAGGCGGGCCTCGCGCAGCACGGCGTCGAAGCCCAGCTCGCGCTGCGCGCTGGAGGTGAACCCGAAGGGGTTGTCCCGGTTGTGCCCGATGAACCCGATCGCGCGATGTCCCAGGCCGACGAGGTGCTGCGCCGCGAGCCGTCCCCCCTCGATGTCATCGGTGACGACCATCGGCACACCTCTGCCCATCGCGTCCACGAGCACAACCGGGACCCCGGCGTGCGTGAGGCGCTCGAGGTCGGGCTCGGGCACCGGGAGCGACAGGACGAGGAGCCCGTCGGCCCGGTCCCGGCGGGTGAGCGCGGCGAGGTGCTCGTCCCGGTGCAGGGGCGACTCGACGTTGAACAGCACGAGGTCGTAGCGGCTCTGGTCGAGCGCGGCGACCACCCCGCGGAGCCGCTCGATCGCGGAGGCGTGGGTGAAGAACGGGACGACCACGCCGAGGGTCTGGCACCGGCCCCGTGACAGCCCCTGGGCGAGCGGGCTGGGCCGGTAGTCGAGCACCTCGATCGCCGACAGGACCCGCGCCCGCGTCGCGGCGCTGACCCGCGGGCTGCCGTTCAGCACGCGCGAGACGGTCCCGAGACCGACCCCCGCCTTGGCGGCCACGTCCGCGATCGTCGGCATCGGCTCCCCCCAGAGCACTCGTGGAAGCGCTTCCACGACCGAGGGCGAACGTACGCCCGGAACCCGGATGTGTCAACGGTTCCCGTAGTGTCGGCCCGGTGCTGATCTCGAGGGCGTTGCGGGAGGCGCTCGAGCTGCAGGTGCTCGAGGAGTCACCCGAGCAGGCGGCGACGGTGCTCGGCACCGCGGTGGGCGAGCACGGACCGGTGGCGGTGGCGACCGCGGTGCTCGACGCCGCGTCCGTGGCGCTGCGCCGCATGGTCGACGCCACTGACGACGTGCTCGACCTCGCCGAGCTCCTCACCCGGCTGGCCCTCGACGGCGCCGTCCCGGAGCACCGCCTCGAGCTGCTCACCCACATCCTCACCGCAGCGGCGGCCACCGCCGGTGGTATCCGTCCGCCGGTCGACGCGCTGCACGCCCGCCTCGGCGATCAGGACCTGCTGTTCGGCGCCTGGCTGGGGCTGCTGACGGCGCTGCGGGTGGCGTCGCTGGCCATGGAGATCACCGAGACCGAGCTGCTCGAGGACGTGCTCCTCGTCGTCGACGTCGGATCCGAGTAGCGCGAGCCGCGGCTGGGCCGCCACGCGCCTCGCTGGCGAGGGCGGGCTGGTCGCCGACGGCAGGTCTACGGCGCGGCGAGGGCGACGCTCGTGGACGAGGTTGGGGGCAAGAGAGAGCCGAATTGGCGCCGCCGTGCCCCGAACGCGCACGGCGCCAGAGGTTGCGGGCATGCGGGGGCCGAAACGGCACCGCCATGCCCCGAAGGTCGACGCGACCGCTACGGACGATGGGTGCTGGGTGCCGGCCGCCGCCTCGTTGCGCCGTTGGCCCGCAGCGACAGCGCGAGGAGGGCGGCGGCGGTGGCGGCCTTGCTCGAACCGTTTCCCGTGACGGTGGGCACCGGCTGCGCCAGGATCTGGCAGCCATCGCCCATGACTAGGATCTGACGGGTCGTCAGATCGTGACCGGAGGAGCGCAGCATGCCGAACGTGGACGGGGGGAGCCTCTGGGAGCTGGTCGAGCGCCGGGCCGAGGCGACGCCCGACGCGCTCGCCGCGGTCGACGAGGACGGCCGCACCCTGACCTGGGCCGAGGCCAAGGCGGGGGCCGAGCGGGCCGCGGCCG
>DATFFY010000214.1:0-2822 GCA_035249805.1 Acidimicrobiales bacterium
CGTGGAGCGCGTGGCCGGCGCGACCGGCGTCGACCTCGCCGGCCGCTCGAGCTCGCCGACGGTGCCCCTGGACCGGCGCGACCCGTCCCCCGAGGCCTTCCGCCGCGTCCTCGCCAACCTCGCCGAGACGATCGCCGCCAACGTCGACGGCACCGTCGAGGACGTCGACCCGGAGTTCCTGCACGAGCTGCGGGTCGCCGTGCGTCGCTCGCGAGCCGTGCTCGGCGAGGCCAAGGGCGCCGTGCCCGAGGACCTCCGCCGCCGCTACCGCGAAGAGCTCGCGTGGGTGCAGCAGTCGACCGGGGAGGCCCGGGACCTGGCCGTGCAGGTCATGGGCTGGGCGGACCTGGTCGGCCCCCTGACCGCCGCGGATCCCGCCGGTCTCGCCGCCGTGCGGGACGAGGTGGAGCGCCAGCGCCAGGCCGCGCAGCGGGCGCTGGTGAAGGACCTGCGCTCCGCGCGGTTCCGGAAGCTGCTCGACGGCTGGCGCACCGCGCTGCGCGCACCGCTGCAGGTCGACGAGCCGTTGCGCCCGGTCGGGCCGCACGTGGCCAAGCGCATCGAGCGGGCCCAGACCCGGCTCCTGGACGCCGGCCGGGCCATCACGCCGGACTCGCCGGCCGAAGCCCTCCACGACCTGCGCAAGGACGCCAAGCGGCTCCGGTACCTGCTCGAGTGCTTCGGGTCGCTCCTGGAGCCGAAGGCCCGCAAGGCGTTCGTCCAGCGGCTGAAGGGCCTGCAGGACAACCTCGGCGACCACCAGGACGCCGAGGTGCAGGTCGGGCGCCTGCGCGACCTCGCCGACGAGCTGCACCGGCGACCGAAGGTCGGCGCGGGGGCGGTGCTGGCGATGGGCCAGCTGACCGAGCTGCTCGAGCAGCGCCGCGCCGCGGAGCGAGCCGACTTCGCCGACCGGTTCGCGGCCTACGACTCGAAGCGCACGCGCCGCGCCCTCGACGATCTCGTCGCCCCGCTGAAGGAGGCGCGGTGAAGGTCGTCGCCACCTACAGCATCAAGGGCGGCGTCGGGAAGACGACCGCCGCCGTCAACGTCGCCCACGAGGCGGCCCGCGCCGGTGCTCGCGTCCTGGTCTGGGACCTCGACCCGCAGGGGGCGGCGACCTACCTGTTCCGCGTCCGCCCGCGCGTGAAGGGCGGGGCCGATCGCCTCGTCGGGAGGAAGGGCGAGCTGGCGTCGCACGTGCGGGGCACCGACCTGTCCGCTGTGCACCTCGTTCCCGCCGACTTCCGCCTGCGCCACCTCGACGTCGCCCTCGAGAGCACGAGCGACCCGATCGAGCGCCTCGCCGCGCTGCTCGAGCCGCTCGACGACCGGTACGACCTCGCCGTGCTCGACTGCGCGCCGAGCATCTCCCTCGTCGGCGAGGGCGTGTTCCACGCGGCCGACGCGCTGCTCGTGCCCGTCATCCCGGCCACGCTCGCCAGCCGCACGCTGCGCCAGCTCGTCGGCGTGCTCGACGAGCTCGACGACGCGCCGATGCTCCTGCCCTTCCTGTCGATGGTCGACCGCCGCAAGGGCCTCCACCGAACCCTGGTGGCGTCGCTGGCCGAGGAGTGGCCCGAGCTGCTGACCACGCCGATCCCGAACGCGGCGGTGCTCGAGCGCATGGGCCTCGAGCGGGCCCCCGTCGCGGTGAAGGCGCCGTCGAGCGCGGCCGCCACCGCCTACCGCGACCTGTGGTCGGAGGTCGCGGGCCGGCTCTGGCCGCCGGCCGCCGCCGCGCTCCCCTAGGGGTCAGCGGCCGTTGCGGAACCGCTGCTGCGCCCCCTGCTTCGTCAACCCGTAGAGCCTGCCGATCTCGGCCCAGGTGAGGCCGGCGTCGCGAGCGGCCTCCACGTGGTCCCGCTCGAGGTCCTCGGCCGCCTCCCGGGCCCGCCGGGCGGCATCGACCCGCGCGGCCGGCGTGCGGGCCTTCGCGAGGGCGTCCAGGGCCCGAGTGACGCGCTTCGCGAGGTTGCGACCGGCCATTGGGGGGTGATCGTACCTTGACGCTGCGCCAGTCAATGCTATGTTGACCTTCGACCTGTCAACGGTCGGTTGACCGTGTGGCGGATGAGCGGGACGTGGAGCAGGGCGGCGGAAGCCCGCCCTGCTCTGCGCGTCCCCCAGGGGTCAGCCGGGTCCGATGGTGAGACGCAGGAACTCGTCGACCCCCGCGAGCCGCAGGATCAGTCGAGCGGGCCCCTTGATGGCTCGGCGGGTGGGATCGACCACGAGCTCCGGGTCGACGAGGCGGTACCGGCGGCGCCGGTTGACGAGCTCGCACCCGCCCGCGGCCCGCACGTTCTTCACCCAGTCCGCCGTCGACGAGTAGGTCAGGGCCATCACGAAGCCGTCGCCTCGGCGGAAGACGTTCACCGGGGTGTGGTACGCCCGGCCGGAGGTGCGCCCGACATGGTGCACGACCCCGAACCCGGGGAGCCACGGGGCGCAACGGCCGATCGTGCGGTTGGTGACGAGCTGGTTGAACCTCGCCATGCGCTTCGACATCGGCATCGTCACATCATCCGATGGCCCGACCGCCGGCTCCAATGCCGATCGGAGCCGGGTCGATGTCGTCAGGGCATCACGGCACTCCCGACGAGCTCCACGACGTAGCCGTCGGGGTCGTAGAGCCGCACCGCGAGCGCGGGTACGTCGCCGTCGTCGTCGCGCCGCACCTCCCCGACCCAGTGGCCGGCGGAGCGCACTGCCTCGGCGCTGGCGACGACGTCGGCCACCGGCACGACGACGTGCCCCCAGGCCGCGGGCCACTCGACGTCGGGCGGGGCGGACCGGGCGACGAGGCCCAGGCACGGACC
>DATFFY010000215.1:0-14519 GCA_035249805.1 Acidimicrobiales bacterium
CAGCGAGTCGCGCTCCACGCCGTCGACGCGGGCCACGAGGACGCCGTCGACGGCCTGGCCGGCCAGCGCGCTGGCCTGCCCGCCGGCGGCCTGGCGCTTCAGCGCCTTCACCTCGTCGCGCAGGGCCTTGATCTCCTCGACGCGCCTGCGGGCGCCGTCGACCACCTCGCCGACCGACACGTTGAGCACGCCGGCCAGCTCGGCCAGCACGTCCTCCTCGGCCCGGAGGCGCTCGATGGGGCCGGTGCCGGTGACGGCCTCGATGCGGCGGAGGTTCGCGCCGATCGACGACTCGGACACGATCTTCACCGGCCCGATGTCGCCGAGGGCGCGCACGTGGGTGCCGCCGCACAGCTCGATCGAGTTGCGGCCGGCCTCGAGCACGCGGACGATGTCGCCGTACTTGTCGCCGAAGAAGGCGATCGCCCCGAGCGATGCGGCCTCCGCCTTCGTGGTCTCGTAGTGGCGCACGGACGCGTTGTCGAGGATCTCCGCGTTGGCCAGGTCCTCGATCTCGCGTATCTGCTCCTGCGTCAGGGCGTCGGCCGGGCCGAAGTCGAAGCGCAGCCGGTCGGGGTCGACCAGGGAGCCCTGCTGCTGGACGGATCCGCCGAGCACCTTCCGCAGCGCCCAGTGCAGGACGTGGGTCCCGGTGTGGTTGCGGCGGATCGCGTTGCGACGGTCCACGTCGAAGGCGGCGGTGGCCTCCTGCCCCGGCTCGATCGCGCCCTCGACGATGCGGGCGTGGTGGCGGTGGAGGCCCGGCAGGCCGTAGGTCGTGTCGACCACCTCCGCGCGGCCCGTGTCCGTCGTGATGGTGCCGGTGTCCCCGACCTGCCCGCCGGCCTCCGCGTAGAACGGGGTGCGGTCGAGGAAGATCGACACCTGGCCGTCGTCGCCGGGGACGACGGCGAGCACGGTGGCCTTCGCCTCCACCTCCTCGCGGCCAACGAAGTCGGTGGGGCCGTGGCGGTCGAGGATCTCCTGGAAGGAGGTGAGGTTCGCGTAGAGGTCCTTGCCCGCCTTCGCGCCGGCCTTGGACACCTCTTGGGCCCGCTCGAGCGCCGCCCGGTACCCGCCTTCGTCCACGCCGATGCCCATCTCGGCGGTGATCTCCTGGGTGACCTCGAGGGGGAAGCCGAACGTCTCGTAGAGGTCGAAGGCCACGTCGCCGCCGAGGACGTCGCCCTCCTGCAGCTCCGCCAGCTTGCTGTCCAGCAGCGTGGTCCCCCGCTTCAGCGTCTGGCGGAAGCGCTCCTCCTCCCGGGCGATGATCCCGGTGATGCGGTCCTGGTCGGCCCGCAGCTCGGGGTAGCCGTCGGCCATCACGTCGACCACCGCGCCGATCAGCGGCGTGGCCAGCTCGCGCTCGACGCCGAGGAGGTAGCCGTAGCGGACGGCCCGCCGGATGATCCGCCGCAGGACGTAGCCGCGGTCCTCGTTGGAGGGGACGATCCCGTCCCCCACGAGGAAGGTCATCGTGCGGCCGTGGTCGGCGAGGATCTTCAGGGCGATGTCGGTGCGCTCGTCCTGGCCGAGCGAGCGGCCGGTGATCGACTGCGCGACGTCCACGAGCTTGTCGAGCGGGTCGACCTCGTAGACGGTGTGGGTGCCGTTGAGGGCGGTCAGCATGCGCTCGAGGCCGGCGCCAGTGTCGATGCCGCGCTTGGGGAGGTCGCTCAGGCCCCCGTCGCGACCCCGGAGGTACTGCGGGAAGACGAGGTTCCAGATCTCGACGTAGCGGTCCTCCGACGCCGCGTTGGCCGGTCCCCCGTCGGGCCCGAACTCGGCGCCGTAGTCCCAGAAGATCTCCGAGCTCGGCCCGCAGGGGCCGGTGTCGCCCATCTCCCAGAAGTTGTCCTTGTCGAGGCGCTGGATGCGCTCGCGCGGGAAGCCGACGGTGTCGGCCCACAAGCCCTCGGCCTCGTCGTCGCTCACGTGGACCGTGACCCACATGCGCTCCGGGTCCAGCCCCAGCACGTCGGTGAGCAGCGCCCACGCCCACGTGATCGCGTCGTCCTTGAAGTAGTCGCCGAAGCTGAAGTTGCCGAGCATCTCGAAGAAGCTCAGGTGGCGCGGCGTGCGGCCGATGGCGTCGAGGTCGTTGTGCTTGCCGCCGGCCCGCACGCACTTCTGGATCGAGGCGGCTCTGGGCGGATCGAAGGTCGCCGCCTCCTCGCCGAGGAACACGGGGACGAACTGCATCATCCCGGAGTTCGTGAACATGGGCGCGGTCGGGTGCGTCGGGATGAGGCTCGCCGACGGGACCAGCGTGTGCTGGCGGGCGGCGAAGAACTCGTTCCACGCTCGGCGCAGCTCGGATGCGTCCATGTCCGAGCGAGCCTACCGGCGGGTGCCGAGCGCTTCGGCAGCGGGTTCGGCGGGCTCAGTTGCTGCGGTGGCGCTCCAGGCCGGCCCGCAGGTCGACCTCGCGCTCCCGCATCGCGCTGCGGCCCTCGGCCACCGCGTCGCGCAGATCCTGCCCGAGGCCGCGGACGGCGCCGGCCAGCTCGGACGAGACGCGGTCGGGCGCGTACCGGGCCGCCGTCTCGCGGACCCAGCGCATGAGCCAGAACGAGATGCCGAACCCGAACCCGGCACCCACGACGAGCCAGAACAACCGCTTGAACACGCCGGCCTCCTCCTACCGCTGCTGCCGCGTGCGGCGGAAGCGCGTGGCGGCCCGGCTCGTCCCCGACGCGAGGGCCAGGACCTTGATGACCGGTTGCGACACGTCGAGGACGGGGTTGGCCCGGGCGACCTGGGTGACGAGGGCGCCCGCGTCGAGCGGGCGACGCGGCGGCGGAGCCAGCTCGGCCCGCGCCTCGAGCGGGACCGACTCGAACCGGAGCCGCTGCACCGAGTCGCCGACCTCGCGCACCGTCCGGGTGAGCCGCGCGAGGAACACGGCCAAGACGACGACGCCGAGCACGCTCGCGCCCGCGACGACGACCGCCGCGAGCTCCGTGGTGGTCACCGCTCGGTCCTGCCTTCCATGCGCCTGCGGATCTCCTGCTCGAAGCCGTGGTCGGAGGGGTCGTAGTACGTGCGATCGGCGACCTCGTCGGGGAGGTGCTGCTGCGCCACCCAACCGGCCGGGTCGTCGTGAGGATACTCGTAGCCCACCCCGTGCCCGAGCCTTTGCGCCCCTTGGTAGTGGGCGTCGCGGAGGTGGACCGGGACCTCGACGGACGGGCCGTGCTGCACGTCCTCGCGGGCCCGCCAGATGCCGAGGGCGACCCGGTTCGACTTCGGCGCGGTGGCCAGGTGGACGACCGCCTGGGCGAGGTTGAGCTGGGCCTCGGGGAGGCCGACGTGCTCGACGGCGTGGGCGGCGGCCACGGCGACCAGGAGCCCCTGGGGATCGGCCTCGCCCACGTCCTCGCTCGCGAGGATGACGAGGCGGCGGGCGATGAACCGGGCGTCCTCCCCCGCCTCGAGCATGCGGGCGAGCCAGTACAGGCCCGCATCGGGGTCGCTGCCTCGGATGCTCTTGATGAACGCGGAGATCACGTCGTAGTGCTCGTCGCGGCCGTAGCGGAGCGCCTTGGTGCCGAGCGCGGCCTCCGCGTCCACGAGGGTGACGTGCGGCGGCTGGCCCGGAGCGCGGGCCGCCGCGATGGCGATCGCCACCTCGACGCTCGTGAGGACGTGGCGACCGTCGCCGTTGGCATGGCCCGCGAGGTGGGCAGCCGCGTCGTCGTCGATCGTGGCGCCCTCGGCCGCGAGGCCCTTGTCGAGCAGGGCCCGCGCCGCGTCGAGGTCGAGGGGGTTGAGGCGGAAGAGCGTCGAGCGTGAGAGCAGCGGCGGGTTCACCTCGAAGAAGGGGTTCTCGGTCGTGGCCCCGATGAGGGTGATGAGGCCGGTCTCCACCCCGGGCAGGAGGGCGTCCTGCTGCGACTTCGTGAAGCGGTGGACCTCGTCGAGGAACAGGATCGTGCCCTGCCCGCGCTCGCCGAGCCGATGGCGGGCCCGTTCGAGGACATCCCGGACGTCCTTCACCCCGGCGCTGACCGCGGAGAGCTGCTCGAACGCCTTGGCCGTGTGGGCGGCGATCGCCTGGGCCAGCGTCGTCTTGCCGGTGCCCGGCGGTCCCCAGAGGATCACGGACGAGAGGCGGTCGCCCTCCACCAGCGTGCGCAGCGGCCTCCCGACCCCGAGCAGGTGGTCCTGGCCCACGATGTCGTCGAGGGTGCGAGGCCGCAGCCGCGCGGCGAGGGGAGCCGACCGGGCCAGCGCCTCGTCCGCCGCCGCCCCGAACAGGTCCTCAGCCACGAGGGTCAGGCTGTCACACCCCGCTGACAGGGTTCGGCACCGGCCACCCCTCCCCCGCCAAACCGTTCTGTGACCCGCCAACCACGCCTGTCGTGGCTCTCGGGTCACAGATCGACCTGCGTAGGGAGCGAGATGGACGATCAGCTCGTCGCCGCGATCGATCGCGTTGGCCGTCACCAGCACGGTCTGCTCAAGCGCGCACAGGCACTCGACATCCTGGGACGAGGCCGGATGGAACGCTGGGTCACCGACGGAAGGCTGCAGCGCGTCCAGCGCGAGGTGCTTCGCATCGCTGGGGCGCCGCGGACCCCACAGCAAGAGATGCTCGCCGCTGCCTTCTCGGCAGACGGGGCGATATCGCATCGGTCGGCCGCATGGCTCTGGAGCCTGACGGATCGATCGGACTCGATCGACATCAGCATCCGATACCCGCGAAAGGCGACCTTGCGGCCGCCGGCGATCGTCCATCGCATCCGCGACCTCGACCCGACGGCGTCGCTCCACCGGCATGGGCTGCTCCTCACAAACCCGATGCGCACGCTCGTCGACCTCGGTCTGGTCGGGCCCTGGTGGGAGGTCGACGCCGCCCTCGGACGCGCCATCGCATCCAGACTCCTCCCGCTTCGCGCCGTGATCTCGGTCCGAGAGGCGCTCGCCCGTCGGGGCCGCAACGGAACGGGGGTCATGCAACGGGTCTTCGACGAGCGACTGCTTCGTGGAGCCGACGAGGACAGTCAGATGGAGCTCCGCCTGCTCCGCATCACCCGGCGGTTCGCCCTGCCGGCACCGACGTTCCAGTACGAGGTGTGGCACCACGGGCGCTTCATCGCGCGTCCAGATGTGGCCTACCCCCAGCTACGAGTCGCCATCGAGGCGGACGGCTACGCCGCGCACAGCTCGCCGGAGGCGTTCCAGCTCGACCGTGAGCGCCAGAACCGGCTGGCCCAGCTGGGCTGGACGATCCTGCGCTTCACCCATCACGACCTGGTCCGGCGGCACCGCCACGTTGCGGACGTCATCGCCTCCGTTCTGTGACCCCTGAACCACGGCAGGCGTGGGTGGGGGGTCACAGAACGGGGTTAGGGCTTGGGCGGGAGCTTGCGGAGGCCGAGGTCCTGGAGGGCCTGGTCGCCGACCTCGGTGGGGGCGCCGGTCATCGGGTCCACGCCGGACTGCGGCTTGGGGAACGCGATGACCTCGCGGATGTTCTCCTCGCCGGCGAGGATCGCGGCCAGGCGGTCGATGCCGAAGGCGAAGCCGCCGTGGGGCGGGGCGCCGTAGCGGAACGGGGTGAGGAAGAACCCGAACCGGCGCTGGGCCTCCTCCTCGTCGATGCCGAGCAGGTCGAAGATCCGCTGCTGCAGCACCGGCTCGTGGATCCGGATCGACCCGGACCCGAGCTCCCAGCCGTTGAGCACCAGGTCGTAGGCCATCGACCGCACCGACATGGGGTCGGACTCGAGCCGGTCGACGTCGTCCGCGTGCGGTCGCGTGAACGGGTGGTGGGCGGGCTTCGGGCGCCCGGACTCGTCGCGGCCGACGAACATCGGGAAGTCGACGACCCACAGGTACCGGTACGGCCCCTCGTGCACGGGCGGGCGGCCGAGGTCGTTGCGGAGCGTGCCCAGCACCTCGCAGGTGGTGTGCCACTCGTCGGCCACGAGGAGCAGCAGGTCCCCGGCCTCGGCGGCGGTGGCGGCCACGAGCCCCGCCTGCTCCTCCGGGCCGAGGAACTTCGCCACCGGGCTGTCGAGGGCGCCAGCGTCCCCGACCTTCATCCAGACCAGGCCCTTGGCGCCCAGCTGCTTGGCCCGGTCGGTCAGGCCGTCGAGCCGGTTGCGGCCGAAGTCCGCGGCCCCGCCCGGTACCCGGACGGCCTTGATGGCCTCGGCCGACGCGAACGCCTTGAACCCGGTCGCTGCGAAGACGGGGGTGACCTCGATCAGCTCGAGCCCGAAGCGCAGGTCGGGCTTGTCGCTGCCGTACCGGTCCATGGCGTCGTGCCAGGTCATCCGCTCGATCTCGGGCGGCTGCTCTCCGGTGACGGCGGCGGCCGCGTCGAGGACGGCGGCGGAGATGAACTCCAGCACCTCGTCCTGCGTCACGAAGCTGGCCTCGGCGTCGAGCTGCATGAACTCGTACTGGCGGTCGGCCCGGAGGTCCTCGTCCCGCAGGCAACGGGCGATCTGGTAGTAGCGGTCGACGCCGCCCACCATGAGGAGCTGCTTGAAGAGCTGCGGCGACTGCGGCAGCGCGTAGAAGGAGCCGGGCACCTGGCGCGACGGCACGAGGAACTCGCGGGCCCCCTCCGGCGTCGACGGCATCAGCATGGGCGTCTCGACCTCGACGAACCCCTGCCGCTCCATCGCGGCCCGGATGGCCGAGTTCACCTGCGCCCGGATGCGGACGTTGCGCTGCATGCGCTCGCGGCGCAGGTCGAGGTACCGGTACCGGAGGCGGACGGCCTCGTCCACGCCGTCGGCCCGCTCGTCGATCGGGAACGGAGGCGGTTCGGCGGCGGAGAGCACCTCGACGGAGCACTCCCCCAGCTCGACCTCCCCCGTGGCCAGCGCCGTGTTCACGGTCCCCTCGGGCCGCTCCCGGACGGTGCCGGTGATGCGCAGGACGTACTCGCTGCGCAGGTCGTGGGCGCCGTCGACGACGCACTGCACGACGCCGCTGTGGTCGCGCAGGTCGATGAAGGCCAGGTGCTCGCCGTGCTCGCGCCGGCGGCCCACCCAGCCGCACACGCTGACCGTCGCGCCGACGTGCTCGCGCCGCAGCTCGCCGCACCGGTGCGTCCGCATCGGCTCGCTCACGCCTCCCGACCGCCTTGTCCCACGATCGTCGCCATGTACCCGGGGAACTCCTCGCCGAGCGGCTCCTGCCACTCCTCGCCGGTCTGCAGGTCCCGGATGGTCACGGTGCCGTCCGCCGCCTCCTGCTCGCCGATGATCAACGCGAACCGCGCGCCGCTCTTGGACGCGGACCGCATCTGCGCCTTCATCGAGCGGGCGTCGAACCCGCGCTCCACCGCGACGCCGCGCGCCCGCAGGCGCTCCGCCGTGACCGTCGCGACCTGCGCACCGGTGACGTCGACGACGAAGCAGTCGACGCCTCGCCCCTCGGCCGCGAACACGCCCTCGGCGTCGCAGGTGAGCAGGACGCGCTCGATGCCGCAGCCGAAGCCGATGCCGGGGGTGGGCGCACCGCCGAGCTGCTCGATGAGCCCGTCGTACCGGCCGCCGCCCAGCAAGGTCGACTGCGCGTTGCCGAGGGCATCGCTCTGCATCTCGAACAGGGTGTGGGTGTAGTAGTCGAGGCCACGCACGAGCGTGGGGTCGAGCTCGAACTCGAGCCCGAGCGACCGCAGGCCGGCCTGCACCCGCTCGCCGTGGGCGATCGACGCGTCGTCGAGCGAGTCGGCCATGCGGGGCGCGTCGGCCAACACCGCCCGGGTGGCGTCGCGCTTGGAGTCGAGGACGCGGAGGGGGTGGCCCTCGACCTTCTCGGCGTCCTCGGGCGCGAGGTCGCCGGCCCGCGGGCGCAGCCAGCCCTGGAGCACCTCGGCGTACGCGGCCCGGTCGGTCGGCGTGCCCATGAAGTTGAGGACGAGCCGCCAGCGCTCGAGGCCGAGCGCACGCAGGAAGCTGGCCCCGAACGCGATGACCTCGACGTCGAGGTCGGGGTCGGCCGAGCCGATGGCCTCGATGCCCACCTGGTGGTGCTGGCGGAGCCGTCCGGCCTGGGGCCGCTCGTAGCGGAACGCGGGCGTCGCGTACCAGACCTTCCAGGGCGTGGGCGGGTGGTGCTCGACGAACGCTCGGGCCACGGGGGCGGTGCCCTCGGGCCGCAGTGCGATGTGACGGCCGCCCTTGTCCTCGAAGTCGTACATCTCCTTGGTGACGACGTCGGTGCCCTCGCCGAGCCGCTGGAAGACGCCGAGCTCCTCGAACATGGGCGACTGGAGGAGGCCGTAGCCGTAGCGCCGGGCGTGGTCCGCGAACGTCGCGAGGAAGGCCTCCCAGCGCGCCGACTCCGGCGGCAGGACGTCCTGCGTGCCCTTGGGGGCGCGGAACTGGGCTCGCTCTGCCATGGCGCGGCGAGGCTACCGGTCGCCCATCACTGGCCCGGCACCGTTGCGGTCCTAGCGGACGCCGAGCAGGTCCACGACGAACACGAGGGTCTCGTCGGGACCGATCACGCCACCCGCGCCCTGCTTGCCGTAGGCCAGCCGGGGCGGGATGACGATGCGGCGGCGGCCGCCGACCTTCATGCCGGCCACGCCCTCGTCCCAGCCCTTGATGACCTGGCCGGCACCGAGGCCGAAGGAGAACGTGTCGCCGCGGTCCCAGCTCGCGTCGAACTGCTTGCGGGTGCGCCACGACACCCCCACGTAGTGGACCTCCACCTGGTCGCCGGGCAGGGCCTCCTGACCATCGCCGACCTCCAGATCCTCGGTCACGAGGTCGGCGGGCGGCGTCTCCCCGGGCGGCACGAACACGTGGGGCTTCTCGTCGTTCACCCCTGCAACCTACCCAGGACGCCCCGTCGCACCCGTACGCTGCGACGCCATGTCCCCCACGCCGCCCGCGGCCCCTCGGCGCCCGCACGAGCACGCCGCCCACGGCGACATCCGCGTCGACGACTGGCACTGGCTGCGCAGCGACGGCCGGGACGATCCGGAGGTCCTCGCCCACCTGGAGTCCGAGAACGCCTTCGTGGCCGAGGCCCTGTCCCACACCGACCGGCTCCAGGCCGACCTGTTCGAGGAGATCAAGGCCCGCATCAAGGAGACGGACCTGTCGGTCCCGTACCGCAAGGGCCACCACTGGTTCTACAGCCGCACCGTGGAGGGCCAGCAGTACCCGATCCTTTGCCGCACGGCGGTCGAGCCGCCCGCCGCCCTGCCGGAGGACCGGCCCGTGCCGGGTGAGGAGGTGCTCCTCGACCTCAACGTGCTCGCCGGCGACAGCGACTACTTCGCGCTGGGCGCCTACGACCTCGCGCCGAGCCAGGACCTGCTCCTCTACTCGACCGACCACGACGGCTCCGAGCGCTACACGATGCGGATCCGCGACCTCCGCCGCGGCGACGACCTCGCCGACGTCATCCCGGAGACGACGTACGGCAGCGCGTGGGCCGGCGACGGCACGGTGTTCTACGTCCGCATGGACGAGGCCATGCGGCCGCACCAGGTGTGGCGCCACGAGATCGGCGCCGATCCCGCGGACGACGTGCTCGTGTACGAGGACCCCGACGAGCGCTTCTTCGTCGGCGTGGGCCTCAGCCGAACGGAGCGCTGGGTGCAGATCGCCTCCGGCTCCAAGATCACGAGCGAGGAGCTGCTGATCCCCGCCGACGACCCCACGCGGGAGCCGGCCGTCGTGCAGCCCCGCGAGCAGGGCGTCGAGTACGAGGTCACCCACGCCCCCACGCCGGACGAGGACCGCTTCGTCATCCTCACGAACGCCGACGGGGCCGTGAACTTCAAGCTCGTCAGCACGCCGGCGGACCAGACGGGTCGGGCGGCCTGGGTGGACCTGGTCCCCCACCGCCCCGACGTGAAGCAGGAGGGGGCCACCGCCTTCTCGGGTCACCTCGTGCGCTTCGAGCGCCGGGAGGGGGTGCGCCGCATCGTCGTGATGCCGTACGACGGCTCGCCCGAGCGGGAGCTCGACATGCCCGAGGAGGTGTACGCGACCGGCCCGGCCACGAACGCCGAGTTCGACGCCGCCGCCCTGCGCTTCACGTACACGTCGCTCGTGACTCCCTCGACGGCCTTCGACGAGGACCTCGCCACCGGCGAGCGCACGCTGCTCAAGCAGACCGAGGTGCTCGGCGGCCACGACCCGGCCGACTTCGTCAGCGGTCGCCTGTGGGCCATCGCACCGGACGGCGTGCGGGTGCCGATCTCCTACGTCCACCGCAACGACGTGGCCCGCGACGGCACCGCGCCGTGCCTGCTGTACGGCTACGGGTCCTACGAGGCCTCGATCGACCCGGCCTTCTCGTCGCTGCGGCGCTCGCTGCTCGACCGCGGGTTCGTGTTCGCCATCGCCCACGTGCGCGGCGGCGGCGAGCTCGGCCGGCCCTGGTACGACGACGGCAAGCTCCTGCGGAAGCGGAACACCTTCACCGACTTCGTGGCCACAGCCGAGCACATGATCGGCGAGGGGTTCACGTCCGCCGACCGGCTCGTGGCGCGGGGCGGGTCCGCCGGCGGCCTCCTGATGGGCGCGATCGCCAACGCGCGACCCGACCTGTTCGCCGCGATCGTCGCCGAGGTGCCGTTCGTCGACTGCCTCACGACGATCCTCGACGAGACGCTCCCGCTCACCGTCACCGAGTGGGAGGAGTGGGGCAACCCCGTCGAGGACCCCGAGGTGTACGCGTACATGAAGGGCTACAGCCCGTACGACAACGTGGCCGAGCAGCCCTACCCGGCGGTCCTGGCCACGGCCGGCCTGAACGATCCGCGGGTGTCGTACTGGGAGCCGGCCAAGTGGGTGCAGGCCCTGCGGGCGGCGACGACGAGCGGCAACCCCGTCTACCTGAAGACGGAGATGGGGGCCGGCCACCAGGGCCCGTCCGGGCGCTACGACGCGTGGAAGGACGAGGCGTTCGTCTACGCCTTCGTCCTCGACGCGATCGGCCGGGCCTAGCCGACGGCTGGCTCAGGCCAGGCGGGCGGCGACGACCGGGAGGAGCTGCTGGACCAGCTCGGCGTCGTCATCGGAGCGGGTGAGGATGGTGATGCTCATGGTTCGCTGGCCGACCCGCGCGTAGCGCACCTCGCCCGTGACGCGGTCGCCGCCGATCTCGCCGCTGAGGCGGGCGCCGACGACCTCGTCGGCGGCCTGGTCGAGCTGCTCCGGATCGATCACGTCCAGCCGGAGTCCCTGTGGCGACCGTTTGCCGTCGCACGCGCCGAGGGCCGCTTCGAGGGCGTCGAGGTGGCGCTCTGCCGACCCGATGCGTCCGTGGTCCCCGGCGGTGCTGCCGAGGACCGCTCGGCCATCCTCCTGCTCGAACATCGACTGCGTGGCGACGAACGCCTCGTCGCCGACCGCGGGGGCCTCGGCGCACAGCACCGAGAGGCCGACGGCGGCTGCCGCATCGGAGGCCGGTTGCCACCCGTCGGGGAGGTCCTCGAGCTGCAGCACCGCCGCGGAGACATCGACGGGAGTGGCGTCCGGATCGAGCTGATCGACCTCGCCGGCCCCGCTCTGGCGGCCGCCCCGCAGCCCCCCCTCGGCGTCGCCCGGGGTCCCGCCCGCTTCGCTGCCGTCCTGGGCCAAGGCCCCCGCGACGAGTGCGGCGACGAGCGAGTCGTCGGCGCCGGATCCGTCGTCACCGGACCGGGTGAGGATGGCGGTGATCACGAGCGCCGCCACCACGACGAGCGCGGCCGGTAGGAGGAGGCCACGCCAGCGGGCGCCGCGCGCCAGGGGCCGGTCCCGAGGACCGGCCCCTGCACGTGTGCGTGCTCTGGTCAGGGCCCCGCGGAGCCGAGCAGAGCGAGGATCGGATCGACGACCGGATCGAGCACCCCGAGCAGCTCCTCCAGCGAGAGGATGCCGAGGGTCTCCTCCAGACCGGGCACCGCTTCGATCCCACCGGCGCCGGCGACGGCTTCGATGAGCTCGGTGAAGGTGCCGAAGTCGGAGAGGATCGCCGCGATCTCGTCGAGATCCGGTGTGCCACCACCGGCGAGGCCGAGGGCCGCCGCCAGCACCGCTCCGACCGCCTCGTTGTCGAGGACCTCCGGGGCGAGCGTGCCGAGCAGCTCGTTGAGCTCCGCGGCCGCCGGGTTCTCCGTGTCCCACAGGAGCGGGAGCCCGGCGAAGCCCACCGGACCGTCGCCGTACAGCCAGAGGCCCTGACCGACCACGATGCTGCCCAGGTCGAGGTTGATGTCCGGGATGAGCGGGAGATCGATCACGACGGCATGGCCCAGGAAGTCCAGCGGCCCGGCATCGGGAACGGTCATGTTCTGATCGATCAGCGGCGCCCAGACGGGAAGCCCGGCCGGTTCGTCCCGCGTGGTGTCGACGCTCGGGCCGGTGAGCCCGCTGCCGACGGTGTGCGAGCCCGTGCCATCGGGGTAGACGTGCTGGAGGTTGACCAGGGGGCCGCCCGCCACCGTGATCGTCGTCCCGAGCACGTTGGCCGGGGGCGGGAGGGGCACCGGCAGGAGCGGCACCGGGATCTCCGGGACGAGCGCCGACTCGGTGACGTTGATCACCTCGGGAGCGCCGCTCGGCAGGGTTCCGAGCTCGAAGAGCCCGGCAATGAACTGGCAGGTGCCGTTCGTCGGGCCCGCGTGGCAGAACGGATCCACGACGTGCGTAGAGAAGCCGGCGTTCAGCACGAACGGGGCCAGCAGGCTGTAACCGACGCCGGTCGAGTCGGGTCGCCAGCCCTCGAGCAGCTTGAGGCTCTCGAGCACGCTGATCTCGAGCCGGTGCTCGTTCCCGTTCGTCATCCGGATCTCGAGCTTGGTGTTCAGGAGGGAGATCAGGTCGATGCCCTGGTCCTCGGCGAGGATCGCCAGCTGCTCGATGGCGTCCAGGAGGGCCGCGTCGAGGTCGGTACCGGCGGACTGCAGGATGGTGCGCTTGCCGCCCACGCTGGCCGATGCGACGAAGGCACCGGACTCGAGATCGAAGATGCCGAGCAGGTACTCCCCGCCGTCCTGGTAGTTGACGAGCGCGAGGGACGGCACGCAGCCGGCCGAGGGATCGCACGCCACCGCGTCCGCGGGGAGGCACCCGAGCGGATCGGTCGCGCACGACTCGGGGTCACCGGGCAGCTCGAGGAGCCCGGTCGGGCCGCTGTAGAACGACATGCTCTGCGGCGTGCCGGTGATCACCGGGCTGCTGGTGCCCGTGATCGAGTACTGCAGCTCCCGCGGGTTGCTGTTCATCCGGACGTTCCCCTGGCCGAGGAGGTCGTTGAAGTTCGAGTGCTGCCACGGCCGGTACTCCACGAGGAAGTTCGACCGGACGGTGTTCTGGTCCGGGGTGCAGCTCGAGGTCGAGCCGTTCTGGTTGTTGACCTTGTCCCGGTCGTTCGTCGTGCTGATGACCCGGTACAGGCCCGGCTCTGCCCCGGTCGTGTCCCACGTGGTCGTGAAGGGCGCGAGTGCGTTGGCCGCGTTGGCGCCCCCTTCGAGCGGGCTCTTGTTCGGGGTCTCGTAGAAGGCGTTGACCATCTCGACCCCGTCGGACTCCCGGATCACGCGGATGCGGGTGTTCGCCTTGGGCCGGAGCGTGGCACCGTTCGGGCCGGCGCCGTTGCAGCCGAAGCGGGTGAAGACGACGAAGACGGTCCCGGCCTGCGTGGTGGCCGCGTCGTCGTCCGCGTACCTGCCACCACGGGCCTCCGTGATCGTGACCGGGCCTGCGTCCCGGATGACCGCGCCCTGGGCGGGCGTGCTGATGTCCGCCGATGACGGCGCTGTCAGGGCCATGACGCCCGCTGATGTCGCCAGCAGGCTGGCGGCGACCAGTGTGCCGATCGTGCGTCGGCGCGCTTGCGCGCCGACGTGCCAACGGTCTCTCAACATGCCCACCCCTTGGGTTCCCGCGACCCCGGTGGGGCCGCGCCGCCCGGAAATCGTTACCGCATGCTTGACGCTTGTCAAGCAGCGTTCACGTTAGGGGCGTGCCGCACCACGGTCAGTCGTCGTTGCGGATGAAGCCGGCCGCCGACCCATCGGCGATCGTCATGCCGACGGGGCTGCCCAGCAGGAGGAAGAAGAACTCGTCGGGCTCGGGCGTGCTGTCGCCCTTGATGGTGACGGACACCGTCTTGCTGGTCTGGCCCTTCGAGAAGCTCAGCGTGGTCGGTGGCTTCGCCCGGTAGTCGATGGGCTGCACCGCCGTGCCGTCGGCCGTCTGGTACTGGACGGAGATGGTTCCCGGGGCAGGGGCCGACAGCCGAAGGGTGAAGGTGAGCGTCTTGCCCTGGCTGAGGGGGTTGTAGGCCCCCTCCGTGATCGACACGTCGTCCACGCTGACGGCCGGCGTGACCGGCGTGGGGTCGTCGTCGACGATCGTGCCGACCCCTCGGCCGTCGCCGATGGGCACACCGACCGGGCTCGAGAGGTCGAGCAGCACCGTCTCGTCGGGTTCGTCGACGGTGTCGGCCTTGACCGCCACGCTCACGGTCTTCGTGGTGTCCCCGGCGCCGAAGCTGAGCGTGGTGAGCGGCTTGGCGTTGTAGTCGCTTCCCGCGAC
>DATFFY010000216.1:0-4640 GCA_035249805.1 Acidimicrobiales bacterium
CGGCCGCGGCCACCGGCGCGCCGTCGACCATCAGCCCGAGGGCGGCCCCCCCGGGACCGTCGACGCAGTCGAGGCGGAGGCGGTGGGCGTCGTCGTCGTCGAGGCCCTCGACCCGCGTCCGCTGATCGCCCTCGGCCAGCACCGTCGTCGTGCCCCCGAACCGCACCAGCCGCCAGTACCCGTCCGAGTCGACGAACCCGGCGTAGTAGCTCGGCGGTTCCGTGCGCAGCCGGCACAGGACGCCCATGAGGGCGGGCCCGTCGTCGGCGAGCTTGGCCACGTCCACCTCGACGCGGACGTCGCCCAGGCTCGCCAGGCTCTCGACGAAGGCCTCCCCGTCGAGGTCCGTGTCGGACACCTTGAGGCCGTTAGGGCCGAGCGACTCGATGACGTAGCCGCCGCCGTCGTACGCGAGGGACCCGGTCCCGCCCTCGCTGACGGTGAAGCCGGAGTCGTCGTCGGAGAAGTCGTCCTCGAGGAGCACGTCACCGCCGCCCTCGACATCGTCGTCACCACCGCAGGCCGCCAGCACGAGCGCGAGGGCGACGAGCGCGCATGCCGGTCGTCGCATCAGGCGGGCTGGTGGAGCTCGACGAGGTTGCCGGAGGGGTCCGACACGAACGCCTGGCGGCCCGTGCCGACCGGTGACGCGTCGCTGACCTCCAGGTCGCGGGCGCGCAGCTCGGAGATCGCGGCGTCGAGGTCGTCGACTCGCAGCGCGAAGTGCTGCCCGAGGCCCGGCGGCACGGGCGACTCGATGAGGTGCAGCTGCTGGCCGCCGGCGTCGAGCCAGGCCCCGCCGATCCCGAAGTCGGGTCGGTCCTGCCGCACCGTGAGCCCGAGCACGTCGGTGTAGAAGCGGACGGCCTCGTCGACGTCGCTGACGTTGATCGAGACGTGGTGGACCCCCGTCGCTCGCACGCCCTCAGTCTGTCAGGGGATGGCGCCGAGGTCCTTGAGCTCGACGATCCGGTCCCAGTCGTAGCCGAGCTCGAGCAGGACCTCCTCGGTGTGCTGCGCGAACTCCGGCGCGGCGGACCGCGGGGACCAGGGGGTGCCGGCGAAGTCGACGGGGGTGGCCACCATCTCGATCGGGTCGCCTCCCTCGACGGGCACGGCCACGAACCCGCCGGCCGCCCGGGCCTGGGGGTCGTCGACGAGCTCGTGGGCGTGCTGCACCGGCGCCCACCAAACGTCCTCGGCGTCGAAGACGTCGGCCCACTCGGCCAGGGACCTCGTCGCGAACACCTCGTTGAGCTCCACGACCAGCTGCGCGCTGTGCACGAAGCGGGAGGCCATGGAGTCGTAGCGCGCGTCGGTGGCCCACTCGGGGCGTCCGATCGCCCGCAGCAGGTCCGGCCAGAGGCGATCGCCCTGCAGTCCGAGCAGCCAGAACCGCCGGCCGTCGCCCGCGGTGTACCCGGTGATCATCGGGTTGGGCGGCGCCGCGACGGTCATGGGCACGGTGGGCACGCCGAGCCGGGTGGTCATGTTCACGTCCCAGCCCAGCAGGTACATCCCGATGCGGAGCAGCGAGACCGACACGAGCTGCCCCTCACCGGTCCGCTCGCGGGCGAACAGCGCCGCCGACACGGCGCCGGCGGCGGCGAGCCCCGCCATGTGATCGCCCATGCCGCCCCGCTGGTACGGCAGCGGCGCCCCGTCCGGCGTCAGCGCCGCGGCAACACCGGCCCGCGACCAGAACGCGCCCACGTCGTACGCGGCGCGGTCGCGCTCCGGGCCGGTCAGGCCGTAGCCGGTGATGTGGGCGTACACGAGCCGGGGGTTGCGCCGCGCGAGCGTCTCGTGGTCGAGCCCGGCCCGGGCGAGGGCGGCGGGACGAGCGTTGCTGACGAAGACGTCGGCGCCGTCGACGAGCTCGGCCGCGAGGGCGCGGCCCTCCGCGGAGGACAGGTCGAGCCCGATGCTGCGCTTGTTGCGGTTGTCGAGCTCGAAGGGCGGGTTCACGTCCTCGACGATCCCCGACAGCAGCCCGCGGAACGGATCCCCGTCGGGCGGCTCGATCTTCAGGACATCAGCCCCCCAGTCGCCGAGGATGCCGGCGGCGGCCGGCCCGGCCACCCACATGCCGACCTCGACGACCTTGATCCCCTCCATCGGCCCCGGCATGGCGCCGCACCCTAGGGGCCCGGCGCCGTCGTCGTGCTGGAGGGCGCCGGTGGGTCGGTGGTCGCCGGAGGGGTCGTGGTGGTCGCCCGCCGCGGCGGGCGGGTCGTGGCGGTCGTGGCCGGGGGGTTCGTGCTCGTCGGCCCAGCGGTCGTGGAGGGCGGCAGCACGGAGAAGCGGGCGCGAGCGGCCTCCTGGGGTCCGCCCCCGGCGTCACAGTGGGCGACGGCCGTGTACTCGCCCGGCGCGAGGTCGCGCGGGAGCGTGAGCGAGGCAGCCCGGTCGTCCGCGTCCGACCCGGTCTCGGGTCGGCTGGCGAGGGGGGTCCCGTCGACGGTCACCGACCACGAGGCGGTGCACCGCTCGTAGCCGGAACCGCGCACGGCGATGACGCTGCCCGGTTGGACCGAGGACGGCTCGACGACGAGGGTCGTGGGCTCGCCCTGCAGCATCTCCTCCGGTGGTGCCGGGAAGTCGTCCGGTGGCCGATCGGCGACCGCGGTGCGCATGAACCCGCGCCAGATGTCGACCGGGAAGGAGCCGCCCGTGACGGACCGGCCGTGGACGTCGCTCATCGGCGCCGGGTCGGCGTAGCCCATCCAGACGACCGCGGCGTAGCCCGGCACGTAGCCGGCGAACCAGGCATCGACGTTCTCCTGCGTGGTCCCGGTCTTGCCCGCCGCCGGCCGGCCGATGTCGGCGCCCGTGCCGGTCCCGCCTTCGATGACGCCCCGCAGCGCGTAGGTGACGCCTCGCGCCACGTCCTCCTCGACGGCCCGTTCGGGGGACTGCAGGTCCGGCTCCCACACCACGTCCCCCTCCGACGTCTCGATGCGGTCGATCGTGTGCGGACGGACGCGGTTGCCGTCGTTGGCGAAGGTGAGGAAGGCCTCGGCCAGCTCGAGGGGCGAGACCTCTTCGGCACCCAGCGCGATGGCCGGTTCGGGCGACAGCTCCGATCCGATCCCCGCGGCGTGCGCGGCATCCACGACCGCCTGAGGTCCGGTGTCGGCGAGGAGCTGGGCGTACACCGTGTTCACCGAGCTCGCGGTCGCCTGCAGCAGGTCGACCTGGCCGTAGGCCTCGTTGCCGTAGTTGTCCACCGACCACGGAGCACCGCCCACCTCGAGGTCGATGTGGGCGGGGCCGGCGTACACATCGCGCAGACGGGTGCCCCGCTCGAGGGCCGCCTGGAGCACGAACGGCTTGAACGCCGACCCGGGCTGGCGGCCGGAACCACCGCCGTCGCGCCCGCGCACGACGTCCACCTGCAGCTCCTCGTAGCTGCGGGAGCCGACGTGGGCGCGGACCGCCCCGTCGGTGTCGAGCGCGATGAGCGCGGCCTGGGGGTCGCCGGGCTCGGGGAGGACCTCCGCCACGCTCTGCTCGGCTGCCCGCTGCGCTTCGAGGTCGAGGGTGGTGACGATCCGGAGCCCGTCGCGGTAGATCGCCGCCTCGCCCACGGCTGCGATCGCGTCCGCGGTGACCCAGTCGACGAAGTGGGGGGCGACACCCGCCACCAGCCGGACGGCGTCCACCTCCGGGAGGGCCTCGACGGGCTGGGCCGCGGCGGCGGCCGCCTCCTGGGGCGACACGTCCCCCTCGTCGACCATCGCGTCGAGCACGGTCTGGCGGCGGCGGGCGGCCTCGTCGGGATCCTCGGCCGGGTCGGCGGTCTCGGGCGAGCGCAGGAGCCCGGCGAGCAGGGCCGCCTGGGGCAAGTCGAGGTCGGCGGCCGTGACGCCGAAGTACACCTGCGCCGCGGCTTCGACCCCGTACGCGCCGCGGCCGAAGTACACGACGTTGAGGTACCGCTCGAGGATGCTGTCCTTGTCCTTGGTCTGCTCGAGCTTCATGGCCAGCACGGCCTCCTCGAGCTTGTCCCAGGGTGACCGGTTGCCGTCCCCGTCCAGGTTCTTGATGAGCTGCTGGGTGATGGTCGAGCCGCCCTGCGTGCCGCCGCCCACGGTGTTGCGCCATGCCGCCCGGGCGATGCCGATCGGGTCCACGCCGCTGTGGCCGTAGAAGCGACGGTCCTCCGCGGCCACCACCGCGGCGGCCATCACCGGTGCGACGTCGTCCAGCGTCACGTCGGAGCGCCGGCCCTCCTCGGAGAGGACCGCGAGCTCCTCGCCGTCGGCCGCGAGGACCACCGCGGACTGCAGCTGCGGCGAGTCGTCGGGCAGGTCCAGCGTGAGCCACAGCCCGACCACGAGGAGCCCGAAGGCGGCCGCCATGCCCGCCGCGGCGTACGAGGGCCACCGCACCCACCGGGGCAGCCCCTGCCAGCGCTCTGCCCACTGCCCCAGTCGTTCCCGCACGGTCGGTGATACCCCGGACGGAGCTTCGCAGCCGCTGACCAGGAGAACGCCGTGGGCGCGGAGGGACTCGAACCCCCGACATCTGCCTTGTAAGGGCAGCGCTCTAGCCAGCTGAGCTACGCGCCCGGGAACGGCCGAGGCTACCGGGGAGCGGGCCTATCCTCCCGGTCCGTGCGCCGCCTCACCCTCACC
>DATFFY010000217.1:0-13747 GCA_035249805.1 Acidimicrobiales bacterium
GATCACGGTGTGCACCAGCGCGCCGGCCCCGGCGCAGAGCTGGTCGAGGGTGGGGCAGGGCACGGTGTCGCCGGCCAGCACCACCGAGGCGCCGCCGTGCTCGACGCGGAACCCGATGGTGGGCGCGACGGGGCGGTGGTCGGTCGGCGCCGCGAGCACCCGCACGCCTGGCCCCTCCCAGGCCACGCCCTCGGTGAGCTCGACCACGTCGACGAGGGGCGGCTGCTCGATGTCGTCGTGGTGGGCGATCCGGTACCCGATGTCGGGGGCCAGGCTCGCGAGGGTGGCGTCGACGACCGCGCGCGTGCCGGGCGGGCCGATCACCGGCAGCCCGGACGGTCCGAACGACGTCACCCAGCGCGACGTGAGCACGTCGCCGAGGTCGGTGATGTGGTCGCTGTGGAGGTGGGTGAGCAGCAGGGCGGTGAGGGCGTTGGCGCCGAGCCCGGCTGCCGCGAGCCGCATGAGCACGCCGCGACCGCAGTCGACGAGGAGGTTGGCGCCACCGGCCTGCACGAGCGTGGAGGGTCCGGCCCGGTGGGGGTCGGGCAGCGGGCTGCCGGTGCCGGTCAGGGTGATCGTGATCACGACGTCATCCCGCCGAGGCCGACGAGCGCACGCGCGTGCTCGACCTCACCCATGTGGCGCAGCCCGTGCTGGTAGATCCAGCACTCGAGGGCGTCGAGCCGCGTGATGCCGGCCTCACCGCCGACGCGGGCGCTGTAGGTGCTGGCGATCTGCGGCGGGTAGGGCGGGGCGACGATGACCTCGGTCAGCGTCTCGGGGTCGAGGTCCACGAGGTAGGCCTCGGTCTTGTCGAACACCTGGCGCTGGTAGTCGCAGAACGCGTCGTAGTCGTCGATGCGCTGGGCCATCATCTCGTCGACGGTCTTGTGCTTGCCGTGGTCGTGGACGCCGAGCCCGATCCGCTCGCCCCACCCTGGGTTCCAGACCATCGGCGGCCCGCCCATCATCAGGAGGGACGTGTCCTCGATCTGCGCCTGGTGGAACAGTGAGAACGCGATCGGGAGCACCCCGTCGCGCTCGACGTGGTTCACCTTGTCGGAGTCCATGTCGGACACCGCCTGGTACCAGAGCGAGTGCATGGCGGCCATGCGCCGCCGGAGCGAGTCGAGGACGAGCTCGTTGGCCATGCCCAAAGTATTGACACAGAACATGCCATAACACAAGAGGTTGGGCCGGCCGTTGGTGGCGCCCCGGCCCCCGCTGCTCGGGTCGGGGACCGGGGCACCGCGGGACCGTTTCGGCACCCCGGTGCCCCGAACCTGCCCTGTCGCCGGGAAATGGGCCGAACGGCCCATGCCCGAACGGACCGCTTCCCCGCAGGATCGGAGGAATGCGACGCATCGCCCTCGCCGCCACCCTCCCCGCACTGCTCGCCGGCCTGCTCGTCGCCGCCCCCTCGGCGCGCGCCGCCACCGGCCTCGACCCCACCTACGGCGACGAGGGCGTGGCGACGATCTTCGGCAGCGACGAGGGCGTGCCCGAGGCCGGCATCTCCGTCTTCGGGGCGATCGACTCCGAGGGCCGCGTCGTCCGATCGCTGCTGTCGACGAACCAGCTCGTGCGGCTGACCCCCGAGGGCGAGCCTGATCCGACGTTCGGCATCGACGGGATGGTCGACATCGGACTCGGGGGCGGTCCCGTCGACGTGACCGATGACGGCCTCGTCGTCGCCGGCCGGTACGGCGGCAACGTCGCGGTGGCGCTCCTCGACGAGCAGGGCGACCTTGTCGAGTCGTTCGGGGATGGGGGGCTCGCGACCGCGACCAGTGTTCCGCCGGGTGAGCTGGTGACGGTGCTGCAGGTCGTCCTCGGACCCGATGGAGCCGTCACGGTGGCATCGCGACGTGACGTCGATGGGACCGATGAACACCTGGTGTTGCAGCGGTTCGACTCGGGTGGCGCGCCCGTCGCCGATTTCGGCGGCACCGGCGCTGTCGTGAGGGACATCGACTTCCCGTTCTTCGAGGGGATGGACGTGGACGAGACCGGCATCGTCCTGGTCGCCAACCACGCGAACGGCGATGACTTCGCCGATGCCTCGTTCGAGGTGCTCCGCGTTCGGCTCGACGGCTCGATCGACTCGACCTTCGGCGACAACGGCAAGGTGACCTTGGCCGGTCAGGCGGCTGCCCTCGAGATCGACGACACTGACGGCAGTGTGACGATCGGCGGCGCCTCTCACGTCGGCGCCGAGATGTGGCGATTTCGTCGCGACGGGCGAGTCGACGGGCGCTTCGCGTCTGGAGGCGGGCTCCCGAGCGGCGGCGAGTACGTGGCCGACCTTGCTCTGCTGGACCAGGGCCGCGTAGCCGCGGCCCTCTCGGGCCCCGCAGGAAGCCACCCCGTCGTGCTCGGCCCGGACGGAGAGATCGACAGTGGCCTCGCCGCGGTCGCACCCGTGCCGACGGGCTTCGGTGGTCTGAGCGGGATCGTCGGGGCGGCGTCGGACGGTCGGGTGCTGCTCGTGACCAGCAATGCTGAGAGCGACGCCGGAGAGGCTCGCGCCTACCTGACCGAGTTCGCCAACCTCGCTCCGGCGGTCACGGAGGTGGTGCCGTACGAGGACTCGCTCTCGGTCGAGTGGTCCGCTCCGGAGGCAGGACCCCCGGTGCGCATGTACTACGTCGCCGTCCTCCACGAGAACGGAGACGTCGCGGGGTACTCGGTGGCGTCCGGAGACGTGCGCCAGGCGTCGGTCGAGCGGCTCAATCCGCTCGATGAGACCTACGACGTCGTTGTGCTGCCCTACGACGAGTTCGGCCCGGCGATTGCGAGCGACCCGTTCGAGGTCGCGGCAGTCGAGAGCGCGCCGCCGGCTGGCACCGCGTCGGCTGTCCCGGGCGTCGAGGTCGCGGCCGGGAACGGGTTCGCGACGGTGTCGTGGGACCCGCCGGCTGACGACGGAGGCGCGACGGTCTGGGGCTTCAGCGTGATCGCCGTGCGCCATGACAACGGAGCGCTGGCCGGCTGGCGAAACGTGCGATCCGACGTACGGCAGGCCGCCATGCCACAGCTGGCGAACGGCACCGCGTACGACGTCTACGTCGTCGCGGTCACCACCAAGGGCTTCGGTGCCATCGGGTCGCCGGTCACCGTCACGCCGTCGAGTGGGGCTACGGCCGTGGCCGCGCCCCAGATGGACTGGGTGTCCGTCGTGCCGACGGGATCGAGCGCGGTGGTCACCTGGGGGTCACCCCTCGAGCGGGGCGAGGTCGCCCAGGCCGTCCACGTGATCGTCCTCGAGGACGGCGCCATGACGCAGTGGAAGGCCGTGACAGCGTTCGAGCGACAGGTCGTCGTCCCGGCCCCCGCTGGCGCCCAGGTGTACGTCGTGGCGCAGAGCGCCTCCGGCTTCGGGCCGCTCAGCGGCCCCATCACCGTCACGCCCTGACCCTGCCATCATCGGATCACCGGTGGACCGATGAGCCCTCCGGGGGTCCGGCGTTGCACGTGGTGTGGGCCGCACCGGGCGGTCCGGAGCAACAGGAGCGTGCAGCGATGGACTACAAGCTCGAGCTGGTCCTGGTCCCCGTGACCGACGTGGACCGGGCCAAGGCGTTCTACGAGCAGGTCGGGTTCCGGCTCGACGTCGACCACCAGGCCGGCGATCAGTTCCGGGTGGTGCAGCTCACGCCACCGGGGTCGGCGTGCTCGATCACCTTCGGGGTCGGTCTCACCGACTCGCCCCCGGGCACGCAGAAGGGCCTCCACCTGGTGGTGACCGAGATCGAGGCGGCCCGGGACGAGCTCGTCGGGCGGGGCGTCGAGGTGGGCGAGCTGCACCACTTCGGGCCCGAGGGCCAGGTGCCGGGCGTCCACCCCGAGCGGGCCGACTACGGCACGTTCGCGTCGTTCGCGGATCCGGACGGCAACACCTGGCTCCTCCAGGAGGTCCGCACCCGCGACCCCGAGCGATGAGCGACCTCGCCCTGCTCGACGCGGCGCTGGCCGGCGACGAGGCCGCGTTCGGCGCGGTCACGGCCCGGCACCAGCGCGAGCTGCACGTGCACTGCTACCGGATGCTCGCCTCCTTCGACGAGGCCGAGGACGCCGTGCAGGAGACGTTCCTCCGCGCCTGGCGGCGCCGCGACCGCTTCGACGGCGGTTCGTTCTTCCGGGCCTGGCTCTACAAGATCGCCACGAACGTCTGCCTCGACCTGCTGCGCAGCCGCTCGCGGCGGGCGACCCGGTCCGTCGACGTGGGGTGGCTCCAGCCGTACCCGGATCGCCTCCTGGACGAGGTGGTCGAGGCGGACGAGCCGGACGCCGCGGCCGTCGACCGGGAGACCGTCGAGCTCGCGTTCCTCGTGGCCCTCCAGGTGCTGCCGCCGCGCCAGCGGGCCGTGCTGATCGCCCGCGACGTGCTCGGCTGGCCGGCCGCGGAGGCGGCCGAGACGCTCGACGTGAGCGTGGCCGCGGCGAACAGCGCGCTGCAGCGGGCGCGGGCGACGTTGCGCCAGCACCTGCCGGATCGCCGGGCGGACTGGGCCACGGGTGAGGCCACCGCGGAGGAGCAGGCGGTCCTCGACCGCTTCATCGACGCCCACGAGCGCTGCGACGCGGCGGCCTGCCTGGCGATCGCGGCGGAGGACATCCGGGTGACGATGCCGCCCTACCCGTGGCTCTACGAGGGCATCGGTGCCGTTGGCGAGCTCCTCGAGCGGGGCTTCGGGGAGGGTCGCGAGGGTGATTGGCGCCTCGTGCCCACGTCGGCCAACCGGCTGCCGGCCGCGGGCTCATACCTCCGCCGCTGGGGCGACACGGAGTTCCGCGCCTTCAAGCTGGACGTCCTGCGGGTCGAGGGCGGCCGCATCGCCGAGATCACCACCTTCGGCCACAGCCGCTTCCCCCACTTCGGCCTGCCGGAGCTGCTGCCGCGCTAGCAGGGGTATCCTTACTAGACAACAGAAGTAAGGAGTCGAGATGGATGCCGCCGCGAAGGTCACCTCGAAGGGTCAGATCACCGTCCCGAAGGCGGTTCGAGAAGCGCTCGGGATCGAGGAGGGGGACGAGGTCGTGTTCCGGGTCGAGGGAAGTCGGGCGGTGCTCGCTCGCACGCCTCGATTCCTCGACCTCGCCGGTTCCGTCGCGGTTCCGGCCGCCAAGCGCAGCCTCGCGTGGGACGAGGTGGTGCGGCGCACCCGGGCCGATCGCGGGCGCCGTCGCCGATGACGGCGTTCGTCGACACGAACGTCCTGATCCGCCACCTGACCGCAGACCCTCCGACCATGGCCCGTCGCGCCACGGCGTACCTCGCGTCGGGAGAGGACCTCCTCCTCACGGACCTCGTCTTCGCCGAGACGATCTATGTCCTCGAGTCCGTCTACGAGGTGCCCCGAGTGCAGCTGGCCGAGTCGATGCGGGCACTTCTCGCCCTGCCGTCGATCACGTGCGTCGACCCGGCGTTGCTGCTCCGCGCCGTCGAGGTGTACGAGGTCGACGGGATCGACTTCGCCGAGGCGTACCTCGTCGCCTGCGCCGAGGCCACGGGTGTCGCGCGCGTCGCTTCGTTCGACCGGTCGATCGACCGCGTCGGGACGGTCGCCCGGATCGAACCGGCTCGGCGCTGGGTCAGCGGCCGAGGGCGATGACGGCGTCGAAGCCCGCTCGGAGGCAGGCGACGAGGTGCTCGGGGTCCGGGATCGAGGCGCGGTCGCTCGTGATGCCGAGATCTGCGATGCCGGGGCCGCTGACGAACGTGAGGGTGAGGCCGCTGGGACCGATCGGCAGCGCGGTGGCGGCGAGGGTGTGGACCCCGGCGTTCGGCGTCCACTCGGACGGGCCCGCGATGCTCGACATCTGGACGTCGTAGCCGGCCATCGTCTTGCGGGTGATGGGCACGATCACGCGGCGCGGGAGCCGGTTGGCGAGCGCCCGGAAGCGGTCGAGGAGCCAGAGGACGTCGTGGTCGTCGAGGTGCGCCCGGGCCACCTCGTGGGACGCCTTGGTCAGCTCGCTCGCGTCGGTGCCGAGGGGGAGGTCGACGGTCACCGCGATCACCACGTTGCCAACGTAGGAGCCGTCGTCCTTGCGCCGGTTGACGGCCATCGCAGCCCGCACGCTGGGCTGCTGGATGCCGTGGTCGCGGTGGTAGGCGTGCAGGCCCACGCCGACGGCTGCCATGAACGCGTCGTTGAAGGTGCCCCCCGCCGCCTTGGCGCCTGCCTTGAACCCGGCGAGGTCGACGGTGAGCCAGTCGAAGCGGAGATCGTCCGAGCGCCGCTTCAGCAGCGGGCTGCGGGTCGACGTGCTCTGCTGCGACTGCATGCGGCGCATCGCTCCCACCAGCTCTCGGGCTCGCCGCAGGCCGGCGGGCGGGTCGGATGCCGCCCAGCGGAGGCGGGTCCAGCCGTTGCGCAGCGTCTCCTGCGCCTTCACGGCCTCGAGCGCCCACCCCTCCTTCCAGCGCTCGAACGCGGTGCTCGTGTCGAAGGGCACGGGTGGGGGCAGCTCGGGGAGCGGACCGTGCTCGGGGATCGGCTGCCGGAAGCGCTCGTTCAGGACGAGCGAGCCGCCGCCGTCGATGACCGCGTGGTGCTGCTGCGAGAGCATGACCACGCGACCGGGAACGCCCTCCCAGACGACGTCCTTGAAGAAGACGCTCCGCCACGGCGGCTTGTCGGGCGGGAACGGCATCACGGCCCACCGGGCGGCCCAGTCGAGGATGGCCCGCAGGCTCCCGTCGCCCGGCGGCGGCAGGAAGAGCTGGTTGTCCGACATGTCGAAGCCCGGGACCTCCACCCAGCGGGGCAGGGCGATGGAGAACCGGTCTCGCACGATCCGTCGGCGGGTCGCGGGCAGCAGCCGGGAGCGCCGCTCCCGGAAGAAGGGCCGCACCTCCGGGTTCGCGAAGTCGTTCGACAGCACCGAGAGCGAGACCGGTGCGTAGGGCACGCCACTGGCCTCGGAGACCGTCGTGAACATCGCGTCCGCCTCGTTCAGCCGCGCCGAGAAGTCCCGGGTCCTGCCCTTCGGCCGAGCCACGCGCCACCCCCCTCTGGTCCGCCACCGCGTGCGCACTCAGGATCGCACATGGGTGGGTCCGGGGGTGGCTACGTGGGCTGCTCGTACACGGCGACCTGGGTGGTGCTGGTGGCCGTGAACGGGGTGCGGTGCCAGTCCTGCCAGCGGTCGCGGAGGCGCAGGCCCGCCACCCGCGCCATGAGGTCGAGCTCGGCCGGCCACACGTAGCGGTACGGCGCGGTGTGGTGCACCAGGCGTCCCTCCGCCGCGATCCAGTGGTGGGACGACGCGATCTGGCCGACCGGATCGTCGAGCGTCTCGATCGCCAGGTGGTCTGCGTCCATGGTGAAGGCGCGGGTCGGGGGATGCCCGGGCGCGTAGGCCCGGAGGTCGGGGACGAGCACCTCGACCACGAAGCATCCGCCCGGTTCGAGGTGGGCGGCGGCGTTCTCGAAGACCGCCACCTGCTCGTCCTGCGTCGTGACGTTCATGATCGTGTTGACCACGACGTAGACGAGCGAGAACGGGCCCGGCACGCGCGTCGTGGCCATGTCCCCGATGGTCACCGAGATGGCGTCGGCGCCGGGCTTGGCCTGCAGCTGCTCGACCATGGGCGGCGAGAGCTCGATGCCCGAGACCGTGACACCGCGCCCGCTCAGCGGCAGCGCGACGCGCCCCGTGCCGACGGCGAGCTCGAGGGCGGCGCCGGCGCCCGCGAGCTCCAGGAGCAGGTCGAGGACCGGCTCGAGGGCGGCCGGGTCGAACTGCGTGGCGTAGGTCGCGTCGTAGACCTCGGCGATGTCCCGTCCCCAGGTGATGGTCCCCACGTGAGGCAGCCTGCTCGGCTCGCCCCCGTTGGCCCAACGCTTTCGAGGCGGCCGTGAGAGCGGGACTTGGTGCGACCTCGCTCCGCCGGGTGAACTCGGCCCATGGGCGATGACGATCGGATGAAGACCGGTCGGCTCGGGCGTGGTCTCCCGCTCGCGGGGCTGGCCGCCCGGCAGGCGCTCGGGCGAGTCGCCGGGAAGCTGACCCGGGACGAGCAGAAGCAGCTCGACCGGTTCACACGCGAGGCCGAGCGCTACGTCGCGGTGCTCGGCGACATGAAGGGCGTGGCGATGAAGATCGGCCAGCTCGTGTCGTTCCTCGATGCCGGGGCCATCCCGGAGCAGTACCGCACCGCGTATCAGCAGATCGTCGGGGCCCTGCAGGCCGACGCGCCGCCGATGCCGTTCGAGACCGTCCAGGAGGTGATCGAGCGGGAGCTCGGACGTCCCGCGGACGAGGTGTTCGACTGGATCGGCGAGCGGCCCATGGCCGCGGCTTCCATCGGCCAGGTCCACGCCGCCCACCTGCACGGCGGACGCGAGGTCGTCGTCAAGGTCCAGTACCCGGGCGTCGCGGACGCGATCCGGTCCGACCTGGCCAACACGGAGCTGATCGCGTCCTTCGCGCGGCTCGGCGCCAAGCTCTCACCGATCCGCGTCACCGCGGACCCGTCCGCGCTCGCCGAGGAGATCACCGAGCGGATCAGCGAGGAGCTCGACTACCGCATCGAGGCCGCCAACCAGACCGCGTTCGCCGCGTACTACCGGGACCACCCGTTCATCCGCGTCCCCGCGGTCGTTCCCGAGCTGTCCACGGAGCGGGTCCTCGTGATGGACGAGCACGACGGCCTGCGCTGGACCGCTGCCCTCGATCAGCCCCAGGAGCTCAAGGACACCTGGGGGGAGGTCGTCTTCCGGTTCGTCTACACCTCGCTCTACGGGTTCGGGGCCTTCAACGCCGATCCCCACCCGGGCAACTACCTCTTCCACGACGACGGCAGCGTGTCGTTCCTCGACTTCGGCTGCGTGAAGCGGTTCTCGGAGGACCAGCTCGCCGCACTCCGCCGGACGGGGAAGGCGATCCGACGGGGCGACGCCGATGCGCTCCACCAGTGCTGGGTCGATCTGCACTTCACCAACGCGGGCGGCAAGGTCGACAAGCAGCGCCTCTTCGACTGGTGGGCTCCGATCTGGGATCCCGGCCGGGCCGAGCAGCCGTTCACCTTCACGCCGGACTTCGCGGCCTGGGTGATCGCCCGCAACTTCGACGTGCTCGGCGAGTGGGGTGACGTGGTGCGGCGCACGGGCATCGGCGAGGAGTCCAGGGACTTCACGTTCCTGACCCGCATCCAGGTCGGGCTCTACAGCGTCCTCGGCGCCCTCCGCGCGACCCGTGACTGGCGCGCGATCCTCGGTGAGCTCATGTTCGGCGACCCGCCGGGGACCGACCTCGGCCACCGCCACACGGCCTGGCGCTCCGGGTAGGGGACGGCCAGAACCTGGCCCGAGCTAGCCTTGGCCGGTTCGAGGGGGTGGCAAGTGGCGGTGCAGACGGCGACCTTCGTCTTCACGGACCTGGTTGACTCGACGGCGATCGCCTCAGCACTGTCCGCCGTCGAGGCAGACGAACTTCGAAGGACGCACCTGGACCTGCTCCGCTCGGAGGTCAACGCCGCGGGCGGTGTCGAGGTGAAGAACCTCGGCGACGGTCTGATGGTCGTCTTCGCCAGCGCAAGCCGTGCGCTCGCCGCGGCAACCGGGATGCAGCGTGCCATCGACCGGTACAACCGCAACGCCACGACGCCGCTCTCCGTCCGGATCGGCATCTCGGCTGGTGAAGCGACGGCCGAGGACGGCGACTTCTTCGGCGACCCGGTCGTCGAGGCGGCACGCCTGTGCGCGGCCGCCGACGGCGGACAGATCCTGTGCAGCCAGCTCGTTCGAGCCCTCGCCGGCCGGCACGCCGCCACGGAGCTGGTGGAGATCGGCGCCCTCGAGCTCAAGGGGCTACCGGGGCCGGTCGACACCGTGGAGGTTCGATGGGAGCCGGACCCCGTCGGTCTCGCCGGTGTGCCACTTCCAGCGCGCCTCGCCCCTGCCGGCGCCGAGCGGCTGTTCGCCTTCCACGGCCGTGCCGCTGAGCGCGACGTCATGGAGACGGTGCTGAAGCGTGCCGCCGCCGACGCCGAGCTCCATCTCGTCCTCCTCGCGGGCGAACCGGGCATCGGCAAGACAGCCCTGGCGTCCAGCGTTGCCAGATCTGCCCACGCGTCGGGGTGGACCGTTCTCCTCGGCTCCTGCACCGAGGGCCTTGGCGCGCCGCACGAGCCGTGGGTCGGAGCACTCGGGCACCTCCTGGCCCACCGTTCCGACGAGCTGGGCTCGGTCGCGCCCGTGCACCAGGGACCCATCCGTCGGCTCCTGCCCCACATCGGCGCCGCGGAGGCTCTACCCGCAGGCGCCGACCCGACCACCGAGCGGCTCCTGCTGCACGAGGCGGTTCGTTCCCTGCTGGGGGCGGCTGCCTCGGAGGCCCCGGTCGTGGTGGTCCTCGATGACATCCACTGGGCGGACGTGGCGAGCCTGCAGCTCCTCGAGCACCTCGTGCGCTGCCGCGAGGGGCTCCGCGTCGTGCTCATCGCCACGTTCCGCGACAGCGATGTCACGGCTGACAGTGCCCTGGCCCAGCTCCTCGCGAACCTGCACCGGGGAGACGGCGTCGAGCGCATTCGCCTCTGGGGCCTCAGCGATGACGAGGTCGTGGAGCTGGTGGAGGCCGCCGCCGGCGGGGCCCTCACCGATGAGGGTCGGGCCCTGGCCCACGTGGTCCGCCGCGAGAGTGGTGGCAACCCCTTCTTCCTCGGCGAGCTGCTTCGGCATCTCGGTGAGGCCGACCTGGTCGTGCAGGATGCGGCCGGCCGTTACTCGCTCCGAGACGGCGACCTGCGGCTTCCCACCAGCGTCAGAGAGGTGGTCGGGCATCGGGTCGGCCGGCTCGGCGACGAGACGAAGCGGCTGCTGTCGATCGCGGCGGTCATCGGCCGGGAGTTCGACGTCGCTCTCCTCGCCGAGGTCGCCGAGGTGGACGAAGGCGACACCCTCGATGTCCTCGAGCGAGCCCGGGCGGCAGCGATCGTGGCGGAGTCCCCCGAGGACCCAGACCGGTTCCGGTTCTCCCACGCCCTCGTCGCGCACACCCTCGAGGCCGAGCTGGGGGGCGCGCGCCGCCGCCGCATCCACGAGCGCGTGGCCGTGGCGCTCGAGGGGCGGGAGGATGACAGCCCCGGGGAGCTCGGCGAGCTCGCCCGTCACTGGCTCGCGGCGGTCCGCCCGACGAACGCGGACAGGGCACTGCACGGCGCCAGACGAGCCGGGGACGCGGCGCTGGCGGCGCTCGCCCCCGCCGATGCGTGCCACTGGTACGAGCAGGCCCTCGAGCTCGTCGCGAGCGATGACCGGGGGGAGCGGTGCCGCCTGCTGACGCGGCTGGCGACGGCCCGCTGGCAAGCCGCGCACCCGCAGGCGCTGGCCGCGCTCCTGGAGGCGAGCCGCCTCGCCCTCGACCTCGGCGACCCCGAGCTCCTCGTCGGCGTCTCCTTGGCGGTCTGGGACACGGGCGAGAGCCAGCGCGAGGCACGACCTGAGCGGGTGGCGGTCATCGAAGCGGCGCTGCGCACGGTGTCGGAGGACCACCCGGCCTTGGAGGGCCAGCTCCTCGCTCGCCTGGCCGAGGCGCTCGACCCGCGGGACCCCAGGAGGTTCGAGCTTGCCGAGCGCGCCATCGCAAGGGCACGAAGCTCGGGCGACCGCGCCTGTCTCCTGAACGTCCTCATCGTCGCCTCCGATCCCAGGACCCGGCCGGACAACCTCGGGAACCGGCTCGATGACATCGCCGTCGCCGTCGACCTGGCGCTGCGATCGAACGACCTCTGGACGCGCGCCCAGGCGATGAACCTGCACGTGATCTACCTGCTCGAGGCTGCACGGATCGAGGAGGGCGAGGCCGTTCTGCGACAGGTGGAGGCGCTGGCCGAGGAGACCGGGCTGTCCGCGGTCGCCTTCCAGGGCGGGCTCGTCCGGACCGCGCTGACCCTCCTGGCTGGGGACCTGACCGTCGCGGAGCGCGCCGCCGAGGCGACCTTCGCGCTGGGGACCCAGGCCGGTGCCTCGGCGGCCGGGGTCTCCTACGGCGTCCAGCTGCTCGAGATCCGAGAGCAGCAGGGCCGTGTGGCCGAGGTCATCGACTTCTACGAGGACGTCGCCAAGGCAAACCCGACCATCGCTGCCATGCGGGCTCGCATCGCGGAGCTCTACTGCCAGCTCGGACGTACCGAGGAGGCGGCTGCGGTGCTGGCGGCCGACGCCGCTGACGGCTTCGCGGCGTATCCCTTCAACATCACCTGGCTCGGTGCGATGGGCCGCTGCGCCGAAGCGGCGACCGAGCTGCGGGACGAGCGCGCCTGCGAACGCCTGCAGGAGCTCCTTGCGCCGTACGCCGGCTCCTTCATGTTCAACGTCTCGGCCTTCCTCGGCCCCGTTGCTCGACCCCTCGGCCGTCTCGCGGCGGTTCTCGGTGACCCAGACCGAGCACGGCACCACTTCGAGGCGGCCCTCTCCGCGGCGCGCCGACTGCAAGCTCCGTATCTGACCGCGCGGGTCATCGTCGACGCGGCGGAGCTGGCGGACGTCACCGATGCGACGTGGATCGATGAAGCGCGAGCCCTGTCGGACCGCTACGGCTATGGCCGCCTGACCGAACGTCTGGAGGCCCTCGGCGTGGGCTGAGCCGGGGCCACGTGGACCGCGGCGAGCCGTGCCGTCGCTCGCTGCGCGAGCATGGGTGCTGGTGGGGATCACCTTCGGCATCGCGCGGGAGCCGGACGAGGTCCAGGCCGTCCAGCGGCTTCGCTACGAGGTGTACGTCGAGGAGCTCGGCCGGTACCGGGCTCTCGCCGATCACGACGCGCGCCTGCTGGTGGAGCCCGAGGACAGGCACAGCTGGCTGGCCTACGCCGCCGACGACGGCGACGTGGTCGCCGCTACCCGGCTGACCTGGGGCGGGGCCGGGTTCTCGGATCGCCAGGTGGACCAGTACGAGCTCCACCCATGGTTGACCGAGCTGCCCGGCGACCTCTTGATGGTCGGTGAGCGGACCACCGTGCGGAGCTCGTACCGGGGCGCTGGCGTGCTCGACGAGCTGGTGGAGTGGACCAGCTCGGTCCCGGACGAGCACGGCGTCCGGGTGGTGTTCGGCTGTTGCGAGCCGCACCTGCTCAGCCTGTACATCGCCATGGGCCAGCAGCCCTACGCCGAGCGGAACATCAACAGCGACGAGGCGGGCTACCTGATCCCGCTCGTCGGCTTCGCGCACGGCACCGAGACGCTCCGTGGCGCCTCGCGGATCCGTGGACCCGCCGAGCTCCCCGCCTGCGTCGAGCGCGTGCTCGGGGGCGCCTCCGGGGTCTTGAGCTCGACGCAGGTCCCGTCGGACGAGTACTGGGTCGGCATCCGCAGGGTGCTCGACGGCTTGCGAGAGCGCCGCGTCGGCGCCTTCGACGGCCTCAGCGATGAGGAGGCCCTACGGTGCGTCGAGCGCAGCAACGTCATCGACTGCCGCGCCGGCGACCGTCTGCTCGCGCAGGGCGGCACGGCACGGAACATGTTCGTCGTGCTCAGCGGGGATCTCGAGGTCCGAGACGATGGTCGTCTGGTGGGCGCGCTCGGGGGCGGGGACATCTTCGGGGAGATGGCGTTCCTGCTGGAGCAGCAGAGGACGTTCGACGTGGTCGCGGTCACCGATGCGAGGGTCTTGAGCCTCAGCGAGGGCTCGCTCCGCCGGATGATCGCCAACGACGCGGACGTGGCCGCCAAGCTCCTCCTCAACGTCGCGAAGATGCTCTGCGCTCGACTCATCCGCGCTGAGCGGATGC
>DATFFY010000218.1:0-2185 GCA_035249805.1 Acidimicrobiales bacterium
GGCGGGAGGCGCTCGTGCTCGCGCACGTCGACGCGGAGAACCGCCACGACGTCGACGCCACGGTGGCTACCTTCGGGTCGCCCCGCTACGAGGTGAACGGGCAACCGGTGGACGGTGCCGAGGGTGTCCGCGCCCTCCTCGACGGGCTGTTCACGGCGTTCCCCGACCTGCACATCGAGCAGCGCGCGATCCACCACGCGGACGACGCGGTGATCGCGGAGGGCCGGGTGACCGCAACCCACCTCGGCCCCTTCGGCGGGATCGAGGCAACCGGTCGACCGGTTGACTACCCGATCGTGGGGATCTTCCAGTTCGAGGGCGACGAGCTCATGTGCGAGCGCGTCCACGTCGACACCGCCACGATCCTCACCCAGATCGGCGCCCTGTAGCGGCCCGCAGGCGCCGCAGGCGCCTTGCCCAGCAAGCACAGTGCCCGTCTCTCTGGCGTCGGCGCAGCCGACGCCACTCGCGCTTGGCGCTCCCGAGCCGAGAGGGCTGCAAGTTGACGATCCGCGCATGCAGAGCGCCAAGCGCCCTCGGCAGGACTCGAACCTGCGCACACGGCTCCGGAGGCCGATGCTCTATCCGCTGAGCTACGAGGGCGTGGGTCGACGAGCGTAGCGCGAGGGCTTGCGGGTCCCCGGACCCGGCACGAGGCCCCCGACCAGCGCGGTGAAGGCCTCCCGCCACGCGGCCTCCGGTCTCGGACCGAGGAGCCCGGAGATCCGCAGCTCGCACGTGGCCATGCCCTCGCACAGCGCGTTGAACACGATCGCCGCGGCACGCGGGGTCCGGTCACCGAGGGCTTCGCTCGCCGCGAGCCGCTCGAAGCGCTCGACGAGCAGGTCGAACGCCTCGGCGGAAGCCGCCCGCGTCCCGCTCCCGATCTCGAGGTCCGGGACGATCCGCAGGAAGGCCAGCCGGAAGAGCGAGGGGTGGCCGATGGCCATGGGCCGGAACACCTGCAGCGCGGCCTCGACCACGTCAGCGGCGGGGTCGTCGGTCACCGGGAGGTCCTGGATGCTCGCTGCGAGCAGCTCGTAGGCCCGCTGGGCCAAGCCGTCGAGCAGGCCGGCCTTGGATCCGAAGGTCGAGTAGACGGCGCGGGTGCTCAGGCCGACCGCGTCCGCCACCGCCCGCACGGACAGCGCATCGGGGCCGTCCTGCTCGACGATCCGCTCCGCCGCGTCGAGGAGCGCTCGTCGTGTGTCGTCGTCGTGCTCTCGGGGCCGGCCCATCTGTTGACAGACTAACGCAACGTCGTTACGTTACGATGTAACGTTATGCTGTTGCGGAAAGGGGGACGGGATGTACGACGTGGTGGTGGTAGGGGCGAGCGTGGCCGGGTGCGCGACGGCCGTGCACTTCGGCCGCGCTGGCCTGCGGGTCGCGCTCCTCGAGCGCAACCGCTCGATGGCCGCGTACAAGGCCCTGTGCGGGCACTACGTCCTCGGCGGCGCCCGGCCGGCGCTCGAGCGGCTCGGGATCTGGGACGCGATGGTGCGAGCGAGCGCCCCGACGTCCGTGCCGTCGATCTGGACCGGCCACGGCTGGGCGGTCCCGCCCGCATCCACCCCGACGGCGATCAGCCTGCGTCGCGCCGTGCTCGACCCCATGCTCCGGGAGCTGGCCGGCGCGACCCCGGGTGTCGACCTGCTGCTCGGGCACACCGTCACCGGCCTGGTGGAGGAGGACGGACAGGTCGCCGGCGTGCTCGCGACCACCCATGCGGGCACCGAGGTCGAGCTCCGGGGCCAGCTCGTCGTCGGTGCGGACGGCCACCGGTCACGGGTGGCCCACCTCGCCCACGCCGACGAGGACGTCGCGGAGAACGCCCGCTTCCTCTACTGGGGGTACTACGACGGTGTCCGGCTGCGATCGCCGGGGTCGGCCGCGGTGTGGTTCGTCGATCCGGACGTCGCCGTGGCCGTGCCCACGGACGGCGATCGGATGCTGCTCGGGGCCTTCCCGGTCAAGGCCCGCCTCGACGAGTTCGAGGGCGACCGGCTCGGCGCGCTGGAGCGCTTCTTCGCCGCGCTCCCCGACGGTCCGGATCTGCAGGGTGCGACCGCGGTGTCGAAGGCGATCGGCACAAGCGACTACGCGATGGTGCGACGGGCGCCTGCGCCGCGGTCCCGGCTCGCGCTCGTAGGCGATGCGGCGACCACGTCGGACCCCGTCCCCG
>DATFFY010000219.1:0-3896 GCA_035249805.1 Acidimicrobiales bacterium
CCTTCGGTGCCGGCGGGGCGGCCTTCGCCACCCCCGTGCTCGCGCTCGCCGGCGTGCCCGCTGCCTTCGCCGTCGCCTCGCCGCTGCCCGCCATGGTCCCGGCCGCGCTCGTCAGCGCCCGCTCGCACCTTCGCGAAGGGACCCTCGATCGGCGAGTCGCGACGCTGGGCGTCGCCGGCGGGCTGCCGGGGACCCTCGTCGGTGGGCTCCTCTCCTCGTGGGTCGACGCCCACGTGCTGCTCGTGCTGTCCGCGGTCCTCCTGCTCGGCGTCGGCCTGCGGGTGCTGCTCCCGGACCCGGCCGGTCATGCGACGCGCTGCGACGAGCGGCGGGCCCGGCCCGAGGTCGTCGTGTCCCTCGCCGCCATCATCGGGCTGCTCACCGGCCTGCTCGCGAACGGGGGCGGGTTCCTGCTCGTGCCGACGTTCGTGGTCGTGCTCGGCCTCACGACCGCGATGGCCGCGGGCACCAGCATGGTCGTGGCCGGGTTCCTCAGCCTGCCGACCCTCGCCATCCACTGGTCGCTCGGGCACGTCGACTGGGCCGTGGCCGCGCTCTTCGCGGTGGGGGTCGTCCCGGGGCTGCTGGCGGGTCGGCGCGTCGCCGAGCGACTGCCCACCCACGTCGCCCGCCGCGCCCTCGGCGTGCTCCTCGTCGGGTTCGCGGCCTGGTTCCTCCTCAGGTGAGCGGCGCGGGCCCTCGTCGGTACGCTCCCACCCGATGACCGTCACCGGGCGGATCGCCAACTTCGGGTCGAACCACCTCCCCCGCCTCTCCCGCTGGATCGGGCACACCCACGTCCGGCTGTACCGCCGCTTCGGCGGCCGTCGCTTCACCCGGTGGCTCGGGCGCCCGGCCTTCCTGCTCACCGTGCCCGGCCGGAAGACCGGCGAGCCCCGCTCCGTGATGCTCATCCTGATCCGGCGGGGCGACGACCTCGTCGTGTGCGGGTCCAACGGCGGCAACGTCGCCACGCCGCAGTGGTACCGGAACCTCATGGCCGCGAAGCGGGCCACCGTCGCGGTCGGTGGGGACAGCTGGGAGGTGACGGCGCGCGAGGTCGAGGGCGCCGAGCGGGAGGAGTGCTGGGAGCTCCTGTGCGCGGGGTACCGCGACTTCCCGACGTACCAGGCCCTCTCCGAGCGCCCCTTCCCGATCGCGGTGCTCGAGCGCGCGTAGGCGGCGCGTCGCGATGGCCTGGACGCACGAGGACGGCGGCCCGCGCCGCACGCAGCTCGCGCCGGGGGCGCTCGGGGTCGCTCCCGGCAGCCGGCTCGAGGTGACGACGCGAGTGGCGCCGGTGACGACGATGGTCGTGACCGGGCTCGCCGGCGAGCGCTACCTCTTGCGCCACACCCCGGGGGAGCCGTCGACCGCGCTGGTGGAGCGCATCGACCCGGTCACCCTCGAGCCCTTGGCCTCCTCACCCGACCTGCCGGCGGGGCCGGTCTGGCCGGGCGGGCTCGGCGTGCACGGCGACGGGAGCGTGCACGTCGTGTTCGGGGACCACGCCCACCGGCTGGACCCCTCGCTCGCGGTCGTCGCGTCGCGGCAGCTCCCGCGGCCCAAGCCGTACAACAGCTTCGTCCCGCTGGCCGACGGGCACCTCGTCACGAAGGACTTCGCCGGGTCCCGACCCGGACGACCGGTCGCCGCGGCGGACCGAGAGCCGAGCGAGCTCGTCGTGCTCGACCCCCTGTCGCTCGAGGTGGTCGACGCGCTGGTCCTGCCGGAGCCGTCGATCGCGCGGCTGTCGGCGGACGGCGACACCGTCGTCGTCGTGGGGGACTCGAGCCTCCTCCTCGTCGCCTGGGACGGGCACCGGCTCACCCTCGAGCCGGACCGCACCGTGCGCTACCGGACCCGCGAGGGACAGGGCTACGGCTGGGACTGCGCGCTCGTCGGCGGCCACGCCTGGTTCCTCGACGACGGAGAGGGGAGCGAGGCGTACTCCGGCACGCTACGGGGTCACGGCGTGGCGACCGCGCCGCTGCAGCTCGTGCGCGTCGGCCTGACCGACGGATCCCTGACGGCCGTGGAGGTGAGCGGGCTCCCGGGCGGCCTGATCGCCAACCCGCCGGTGGTCGACCCCGGCCGTGGGATCGCGGTGGGCTACGACACCGGCAACGGCGTGCTGGCCGGGTTCGACGCCGAGACCCTCGAGCCGCGGTGGCGGCGCGACCAGGACCATGGCAGCCACCTCGTGCTCTACGAGGGCAGCGGCGAGCTGGTGACGGGAGACCACGCCGACGTCGTCGTCCTCGACGTCGCCACCGGGGACGAGCTGGCGCGAGCCGATGCGGGCATGGGCATGCAATCGGTGCTGTTCCCGCTGCCGGGCGACGCCCGCGACGTGTACGTGTGCACCTTCCTCGGCGTCAGCCGCGTGGCAGTCGCCTGATCGGTTGACAGATCGGGCCGCTCGACTCGATGATGAGACGAATGCTCACCGATGTCTCACCTGCGGCCTTCGTGCCCTGCAGCCGTGAGACCTGGCGCGCGCCGTGGGGGATGTACGCCGCGCTGCGGGACCACGATCCGGTGCACCACGTGGAGGCCGGCGACTACTGGGTGCTGTCCCGCTTCGAGGACGTGTTCGACGCGGCCCGGGACACCGCCACCTTCTCGTCGGCCCAGGGCCTGACCTTCGAGTACGGAGAGCTCGACAAGGCGGGCCTGTCGGAGGTGCGCCCGATGGTCATGCTCGACCCTCCGGAGCACACCGCCTTCCGCCGGCTGGTCGGTCGGGGCTTCACGCCCCGGCACGTGACCGAGATCGAGCCCACCGTGCGGGCCTTCGTCGTCGACCGGCTGGAGCGGCTCCGCGCCGCCGGGCAGGGCGACGTCGTGGCCGAGCTCTTCAAGCCGCTGCCCAGCTTCGTGGTCGCGTACTACCTCGGCGTGCCGGAGGCGGACTGGCCCCGCTTCGACGGCTGGACCGAGGGCATCGTCGCGGCGAACGCCGAGGGCGCACCGCTGCAGGCGCTGGACACCGTCGCCGAGCTGTTCGCGTACTTCGGCGACCTGATCGAGCGGAAGCGCGTCGAGCCCGGCGGCGACACGATCTCCCAGCTCGTCGCCACCGGCGAGGACGAGGTGTCGATCCTCCAGGTCCTCGGGTTCGCGTTCACGATGGTCACCGGCGGCAACGACACGACGACGGGCATGCTCGGCGTGTCGGCCGAGCTGCTGACCCGCGTCCCGGACGAACGGGCTCGCCTCCTCGCGGACCCCGGTCTCCTCGACGGCGCGATCGAGGAGCTGCTGCGCCTGTCCGCGCCGGTCCAGTGCCTGGCCCGGACACCCACCCGCGACGTCGAGCGGCACGGCCGCACCATCCCGGCTGGGCGGAAGGTGCTCCTGCTGTACGGCTCGGCCAACCGCGACCCGCGCGAGTTCGGTCCCACCGCCGAGGAGCTCGACGTCGGCCGCCGGATCAAGGCGATGCTCACGTTCGGCTACGGCGCCCACCACTGCCTCGGCGCCGCCGCGGCCCGGCTCATGGCCCGCGTGACCCTCGAGGAGCTGCTGGCCCGCTGCCCCCGCTTCGCGGTCGACGCCGAGGCGGGCGCGTTCGGTCCCGGGCACTTCGTCCGGCGCTACGAGGCGCTCCCGTTCGTGGCCGACGCGGGGTGAGGACGCTGTCCACCTGGCTGGCCGACGAGCGCGACGCGCTGGCGACGGACCGCATCCTCGACGCGGCCGGCCGGCTGTTCGCAGAGCACGGGGTCGGCGCGGTCGGGATGGCCGACATCGCCTCGGCCGCCGGCTGCTCGCGCGCCACCGTGTACCGCTACTTCGAGAACCGGTCCTCGCTGCAGACGGCGTTCGTGCACCGCGAAGCCCGGCGGCTGGGCGCGGCGGTCGCCCAGCAGGTGCGGGGGGTGCGCTCGCCA
>DATFFY010000220.1:0-3310 GCA_035249805.1 Acidimicrobiales bacterium
GACCCGCTCGAGCAGCTCCTCGGCCCGGTCGCCCGGTGCCGGCAGCGTGCGCCGGTCCGAGCGGGACCAGGAGCGGCGAACCTCGGCCGCCACCCGAAGGTTGTCCCGCGCGGTCATCGACCCGAACACCTCGAGCCGCTGGAACGTCCGGGAGATCCCGAGCCGGGCCCGCTGGTGCGGGCTGCGACCGTCGAGGAGGTCGTCCCCCAACCGGACCCGCCCCGCGTGCACGGGCTGGAGCCCGCAGATCACGTTGAAGAGCGTGGTCTTGCCCGCGCCGTTCGGGCCGATGAGGCCGGTGACGGCAGCGGGCGGCACGGCGAGGTCGACCTCGTCGAGCGCCCGCACCCCGCCGAAGTGCACGACAACGTGCTCGACCTCGAGGAGCCCCACGGTCCACACTGTAGAACGCGTTCTCGCGCGGCGGGAGGGGAAGGGGGCACATGGACGAGCGGGGGTTCCGACGCACCCTCGTCGTGTTCATCGGCCTCCAGCTGGGGCAGGTGATGAGCTCGCTCGACGGCACCATCGTCGCCACGGCGCTGCCGACGATCGTCGACGACGTCGGGGGCTTCTCCCGCGTCACCTGGGTGATCAGCGCGTACTCGCTGGCGATGGTCGCGTCGATGCCCCTCTACGGGAAGCTCGGCGACCTCTACGGCCGGCGCCGGATCCTGCTCGTCGCGATCACGATCTTCCTCGTCGGCTCGGTGGCGTGCGGCATCGCGCAGACGATGGACCAGCTGCTCGCGGCCCGCTTCGTGCAGGGCCTCGGCGGCGGTGGCCTCGGCGCCATCGCGATGGCGACGATCGCGGACATCGTCCCCGCCCGCGACCTCGGCCGGTGGCTCGGCTACCAAGGCGTGATCTTCGCGGTGGCGAGCGCAGCCGGTCCGATCGTCGGCGGCCTCTTCGTGGACCACCTCAGCTGGCGCTGGGCCTTCCTGATCAACGTGCCCGTCGGGCTGGTGGCGATCGCCATCGTCAGCACCCGGCTCCGGTTGCCGGCGCGGCGCGTGCGCCACGACCTCGACCTGCTCGGCGGCGCGCTGCTCACGACCGCGCTGGCCCTGTTCGTCCTGCTCGCCACCCTCGGCGGGCACGACCTGCCGTGGCGCTCGGCCGGCACGCTCGCGCTGGCTGCGGGGGTCGTGGTGCTCGGCGTGGCGTTCGTGGCCCGCGAGCGCCGTGCCCCCGAGCCGGTGCTGCCCCTGCGCCTGTTCACCGATCCCGTCATGCGCGCGTCGGCCGGCATCAACTTCACCAGCGGGCTGCTCCTCTGGTGCGGCCTGTTCTTCGTCCCGCTCTTCGTGCAGGAGGTGTCGGGCACGAGCGCATCGAGCTCCGGTGTGGTCCTGGTGCCCCTCATGTTCGGCGCCGCCGCCGGGACCTGGGTCACCGGGCGGCTGGTGGCCCGCACCGGCCGCTATCGAGCCTGGCCGATCACGGGATCCGTGCTCATGACGGTCGCTGCCGCGCTGCTGCTCTCCCTCGACCGGACCACCCCGGTCGTCGTGGCCGCCGCGACCGTGCTCCTCCTCGGCACCGGCGCGGGCTTCGTCATGCAGCCCTCGCTCCTGGCCGCCCAGAACGCGGCCAACCCGCGCGACCTCGGCACCGCCACCTCCACGGCCCTGCTCTTCCGGACCCTCGGCAACACGATCGGCACGCCGATCTTCGGCGGGATCCTCAACGCCGGGCTGGTCGGCGTGGCCCGCACGCCGACGACCGTGGCCGACGCCCTCCAGCCCGTGTTCGCCGGCGCCGTGCTCGTGGGCCTCGCCTCCATCGCCATCTCCGTCGCCCTCCCCGACCGCCCCCTCCGAACGCACGTCGCCGACGTCGGCGAGGCCGACCTCGCCCCCGCCACCCCCTGAACCGTCTCGTCCTCGGCCGCCTCCGGCGGCCGGATCCTCTCGCAGACGCGGGCTGCGAGTTCCCCTCCCGCTCCCCCCGGGCCCCGTCGAACCGGCGCCTGAAGTGCCGCGTTCGTGGGGAACTTCAGGCGCAAGTTCGGCATTGACGCCTACGGGGAGGCCGGCGGGGGGTGTGGGGGGCCGAGGCTCCGCCGGCGCCCCCCACCCGGGAAGGGCCGGCTCCGCCGTGTCCTGACCCGCAACGAGCGCGCCCGAAGGGCGCACAGCATCCAGGCTCGCCGAAGGCGGCCGAGGACGAAACTTTGGCGCGAGAACGCGTTCTACTGCAGACTGAGCGCTGGATCTTGAAGGGGGGCCCGATGGCTGCGACCGCCACCGACGAGCACTACACGATCATCTCGGCCGACTGCCACGCGGGCGGCAGCCACGCCGCCTACCGCGAGTACCTCGACCCGGCGTACCTCGAGGACTTCGACGCATGGCGGAACAAGTACAAGAACCCGTACAAGGACCTGGGCGACGACCGCCGGCTGCGCAACTGGGACAACGAGATGCGCAACTCGCAGCAGGAGGCCGACGGCGTCGTGGCGGAGGTGGTGTTCCCGAACACCGTGCCCCCGTTCTTCCCGAGCTTCGTCCTCTTCGCGGCGCCGCCGTCCGACGACCAGTACGAGCACCGGCACGCCGGCGTGCTGGCCCACAACCGGTGGCTCAAGGACTGGTGCGACGAGTTCCCCGAGCGCCGGTTCGGCATCGGCCAGATCTTCACGAACGACCTCGACGACACGATCGAGGACATCAGGTGGATCAAGGAGAACCTCCGCGGCGGCGTCCTCCTGCCGAACGTCCCGCCGAACTCCGGCCTGAAGCCGCTCTACGACCCGGAGATGGATCGCGTGTGGGAGGTGTGCGAGGACCTCGAGATCCCGGTGCACGTGCACGGCGGGACGGGGAACCCGGACTACGGCCCCTATCCCGTGTCGATGCTGCTCTACATCACGGAGACGATGTTCTACTCGCAGCGGCCGTTCGTGCAGCTGCTGCTCTCGGGCGTGTTCGAGCGCTTCCCCCGCCTCAAGTTCGTGATGACCGAGCAGGGCTGCGCGTGGGTGCCCGGCCTGCTGCGGCAGCTCGACGAGATGCTCGAGGGCATCCGCTCGACGGGCGCCACCGGTGAGATCCGCTACGGCAAGGACCACGTGCTGCCGAGGTCGGCCACGGAGTACTTCAAGCAGAACGTCTGGATGGGGGTGAGCCAGCCCCGCGGCATCGACGTCGAGGCCCGCGACGAGATCGGCATCGACCGGTTCATGTGGGGCAGCGACTACCCGCACGACGAGGGCACGTACCCGTACACGCGGGAGCACCTGCGCAAGCGGTTCAGCGACGTCGACCCGTCGATCGTCCGCAAGCTGCTCTCCGAGAACGCGGCG
>DATFFY010000221.1:0-6215 GCA_035249805.1 Acidimicrobiales bacterium
GAAGGCCGACGTCGCGCGCGCGGCCACGGCGAGGCGCCAGAGGGCGGGCGCCCTCGTCTCCGCCTTCCGCGGGTGGAAGCTCGAGGTCAGCCACCGCTCCTCCGGGTTGCGGAACCGGAAGCCGCTGGCGTGGCGCCGGTCCCGCAGCTGCTCGTCGGACGGGCTGGGCACCGGGCGGCTGATCGGCTCGAGCGACGTGGCGGCGAGGTCGAGCTGCACCCGCGGACCCGGCGGGCGCTCGCCGTCGGGTCGGTCCGGGATCCGCTCGCGCAGCGCCTTCTCGACCTGCGGCGCGAAGAACCCGTCGCCGCGGAACATCGACGGCAGGAACCAGCTGTCCCGCGAGCGGACGAGCCGCTGGGTGTCACCCACGTCGAGCCAGACGGCGCGCATCGCGTCGTAGTCGAAGTCGTACACCTGGCTGGCCGCGTACAGGACGCCGTTGAGCCCGCCCGCGCTGGCACCGGCCAGGACGTCCACCGTGACCGAGCGGTAGCCGCTCAGCGCCAGCAGGTCCTTCCAGAACGCCTGCCCCGGCGCGGCCCCGTCGCGCACGTCGGGCGACGCCCGGCGGGCCAGGTCGATCTCGGCGACGGCACCCCCGATCCACACCGCGAGGCTCACCCCGCCCCGCATCGCGAGCGCGAGCCGGAGCTCGGGCCTGGTGTCCGGAGGCATCACAGGACGGGGCCGAGGCCGGCCCACTGGTCGGGGTCGTGCGAGAAGACGAGCTCGACGCCGGCCGCCTCCTGCTCGCGCAGCCAGCCGAAGGTCGCCCGCTGGCGGTCGGCGTCGGGGCTGAACATCGGCAGCGCGTCGCGGTCGAGGGCGAGGCGGCAGTAGCAGGCGTCGCCGACGAGCAGCCGCCGCCCCTCGACCAGGAGCGACTGGTGCCCGGGCGTGTGGCCGGGCGTCGGGACGAGGCGGACGCTGCCGTCGCCGAACACGTCGTGCTCGCCGTCGAGCAGCTCCTTGTCGTGGCCGAGGTCGAAGTCGGTCGGCTCGTAGGTGCCGAAGGCGATGTGCTTCTCGTTCCGCGCCGCCTCCCACTCGGCCGCCTGCACCAGCACGCGGGCGTTGGGCAGCCGGCACAGCCCGCCGGCGTGGTCGAAGTGCAGGTGGCTCACCACGGCCATGGCCAGCGCGTCCGGGTCGACCCCCTGGGCCCGCAGCTGGCCGTCGACCAGGCCGTCGTCGTCGAGCTCGAGGTCGAACAGCGGACCGACCCGCCGCAGCCGGTCCTTCGACACCATCAGCTCCGGGTGCATGCCGGTGTCGAACACGAGCGACCCCTTCGGGTGCTCGACGAGGAACGCCCCGACCGGCATGCGCATGGGCCCCGAGACGTCCTCGAGGTCGACCATGCCGCGTGCTTCCGCGGTCAGCCACCCGCAGGTCAGCGGGCGGACGGTGACGGTCACGCCGTCAGCATCGCATCCTTCTGCGGGACCGGGTTGGAGAAGACCATGGCGTCGTCGACGACGCTCTTCATCTTCATGGCCCGGTAGTCGCGGATGAAGCTCTGGTGGACCTGCCACGGGAACTTCGAGCCCTGCTTGGGGAACTCGTGGGCGGCCCGCTGGATGTACCCGGAGTTGAGGCCGAGCAGCGGCTCCGGCACCACGGCGGCGTCGTGGTTGACGGCGGTGCACTGGCGCAGGCCCTGCTCGTGCATGTGGTTGAGCAGGCGCATGACGTAGTCGCAGGTCAGGTCGCACTTCAGCGTCCACGAGGCGTTCGTGTACCCGATGGCCAGGGCGATGTTCGGCACGCCCTCCAGCATCATGCCCTTGTAGGTGAGCCGGTTCGGGACGTCGACCTCCTCGCCGTCGACGGTCACGTCGATGCCGCCGACGAACAGCAGCTCCAGGCCCGTGGCCGTGATGACGATGTCGGCTTCGAGCTCCTCACCCGAGGACACCCGGATGCCCTTGTCGGTGAAGGTGTCGATCGTGTCGGTGACCACCGACACCGTGCCCTTCTTGATGGCCTTGAAGAGGTCGCCGTTCGGGACGGCGCAGAGGCGCTGGTCCCACGGGTCGTACCGCGGCGTGAAGTGCGGGTCGATCGGGTAGCCCTTGGGCAGCTGGCGCTTGATGCCGCGCAGGATCGCCTTGCGGACGAGCTCGGGCCGGCGCTTGCTCAGGAAGTAGCTGCCCTGGGTGCCGACGGCGAGGATCCAGCGCATGATCGTGCCGGCCCGCCTCTCGCCGAGCACGCGGGTGAGGAGGGGGCGCAACGGGTTCTTCTGCGGCACCGACACGATGTAGGTGGGCGACCGCTGCAGCATCGTGACGTGCCCGGCGCCGCCGGCGGCGAGGGCGGGGACGAGGGTCACGGCGGTGGCGCCGCTGCCGATGACCACGACGCGCTTGCCCGCGTAGTCGAGGTCCTCCGGCCAGCCCTGCGGGTGGATGACGGTGCCGAGGTAGTCGGCGAGCCCGGGGAAGTCGGGCTGGTAGCCGTGGTCGTAGCGGTAGTAGCCGCTGCAGCTGAAGATGAAGCCGGCCGTCAGGTGGATCGTCTCACCCGTGTCCGTGCGCTCGGCGGTCACGTGCCAGCACCCGTCCGGGGTGGACCAGTCCGCGGCGGTGATCCGGTGGTGGAACCGGATGTGCTGGTCGATGCCCTCCACCGCGGCGGTGTCCTTGATGTACTGCAGGATGTCCGCGCCGTCGGCGATGGCCTTGTCGCCGTTCCAGGGGCGGAAGGAGTACCCGAGGGTGTACATGTCGGAGTCCGACCGGATGCCCGGGTACCGGAACAGGTCCCAGGTGCCGCCGATGGCGTCCCGGGCCTCGAAGATCGCGTAGCTGGCCCAGGGGCACTCGGCCTGGAGGTAGTGGCCGGCACCGACGCCCGAGAGGCCGGCGCCGACGACGAGGACGTCGAGGTGCTCGCGCTCGCGCACGTCAGGCCGCCGATCCGACGAGGAGGCCGTTGAGCGTGCCGTTCGAGCCGAAGAGCTCCTCCCGCCACGTGGCGACGAGCTCGCTCGTGTCGCGATCGTCCGGGTGGAAGTCGGGGCGGTTGTAGTCCTTGAGCTGGAGCCAGAGCTCCTTCGACACCACCGGGCTCTTGCGGAAGCGCCGCAGGCTCCGGCGGAGGTTGCCCCGCCGATAGGTGGCCCGGTCCCGGAGGAGGGAGAGGGTGACCTCGAAGACCATCCCGAGCACGAACCCGTAGCGCAGGAAGTTCATGGTCCAGACCCGGGTGCGCTCGCTGCCGCCGACGGCCTTGTAGACGTCGAACGCGACGGCCTTGTGCTCGGACTCCTCGAGGGCGTGCCAGACGAACAGGTTGCGCACGGCCTCGTCGCCGAACATGTCCCGGACCTCCTGGTTGGTGAGGACGAGCTCGGCGAGGGTGGCGGTGAAGTGCTCGAGGGCGGCGGTGGCGGCGAGGTTCGACTTCGGCGACGCGACCTTCGTGCGCACCTTGAGGCCGAACCTCGTGATGCGCTCGACCCGCTTGGTGGGGTACCCGAGCTCGGTCAGTCGGGCGTTGAAGGCACGGTGCTCGCGGCCGTGCATGGCCTCCTGGCCGATGAAGCCGGCGACCTGGCGCTTCAGCTCCGGATCGGTGATCTGGTCGCGGAAGTGGCGGACCGAGCGGACGAAGAAGTCCTCGCCGTCGGGGAACACGCCTGACAGCGCCGCGGCCACGTGGCTCTGGACGAGGTCGCCGTCCGCGGCGAAGTGCCGGGGGACCTGCTGCAACGACTCCTCGAACTTCATGCGGCGGGTCGGGACGTCGCGCGCGGGGGTGCTGGTCTGCATGAGGCCCACCCTAGAGGATTTCAGTGATTTACTCAATCCCTCAATTCTGATATCGTGGTGACAATGGTCATGGCAGTCACCAAGGGCGAGCAGACCCGTCACTCGATCCTGACGGCGGCCATCGCCCGCTTCGGTCGCGAGGGCTTCCGCGCCACGTCGGTGGCCGACATCGCCCGTGACGCCGGGGTCGGCGGCACGGTGCCGTACGCCTACTTCCCCAACAAGGAGGCCCTGTTCCTCGCCGCGCTGGACGAGGACGCCGCCGCGGTGATCGAGGAGGGGCTCGACTCCGTCCGCGACGACACGGCCCTCGGGGCCTGGCGGCAGGCGCTCATCTTCACGCTCGTCGGCGCGATCGAGCAGCACCCGCTGGCCCGCCGGGTGCTGGCCGGGCAGGAGCAGGACATGGTCCAGCGGGTCCTCGAGATCCCCGCCCTCACGGAGCTGCGGAAGGCCTGCGGGGAGCGCCTCCGCGAGGAGCAGGGCACCGGCACGGTCCGGCCCGACGTCGATCCCGTCGCCATGGGCAACGGCGTCGTGTCGATCATGCTCTCGCTGCTCATGTCGGTGGTGCAGCTCGGCGCCGCGGCGGCGGCCGTCTACGCGGACGACGTGGTCGCCGTCTTCGAGGCCGCGCTCGGGCCGCTGCCCGACGGCAGCCGGCGCGGCCGCTAGCGCCAGGCCCGCACGTAGTCGATCTCGGTCGTCGCCGGCAGCGGGGTGGTCGCGGGGTCGAACAGGTTCTTCTCGCCGATCCCCAAGGCTTGCGTGAGCGCGATCGTGAACGGCTGGTGGAACGGGTGGACCGGTGGCGTGATCGACAGGCACACGGCGCCGTCGTAGAGGATCGTCAACCGCTGCGGGCTCCACTCGAGCGTGTAGCTGTGCCAGTCCTCGGGTGGATCGACCTTGCAGTACCAGCTCGTCGCGCCCGTCGCCTCGCCCCCGAGGTAGTGGATGTACGGGATGACGTACCCGGGGCGGTTCGAGTACCACTCGGCGATGTCGATCTCGCCGGAAGCGGGCCACGGCCCGTAGCGGAACGGGTCCACGGGCCACATCCACAGCGCCGTCTGCAGGCCCTTCGCCTTGGCCGTGGGCATCTTCGCCCGGATCTCGAACCGGCCGTACAGCTGCGACCACTTCCCGTAGGTCATGACCATGCCGCTGGTCCACTGGGTGGTGTACGGCTTGTTCTTCCGGGCGCAGGTGAACGGGGCCGGTTCCCGCTGCGCGGTGAGCTTGAGGGTCCCGTCCGACACCGAGACGTTGTCGGGGTGGTCCACGAAGCACTCTTGGCCCGAGTGGAACCCGCTCTTCACGGTCGTCTGCACCGACCAGATGCTCGAGTTGAGCGCCGTCCCGTCGAACTCCTCGGAGAGCGTGCACTGCCACTGTCCGCCGCCGGCCTTCGGCAGCGAGGCGCAGCGGCCCGACGACGGCGGTGACGGCGCGGCGGTGGTGGTGGGCGCCTCGGTCGTCGGCGTCTCCGTCGTGGTCGTCGACCGGGGGGCGGTCCCGCTGTTGGCGGGCACGGCCAAGGCCGTGGTCGACGGCGAGCTCGTGGTCGAGGTGGTGGTCCGAGGGCTGCTCGTGGGGGTCGTCTCGAGGCGGGCCTCGCTCTCCTCGGCGACGGTGGGTCGGGTGATGGCGGCGAGCAGCGCCGCCACGAGCAGCACCGACACCGCGAGCACCAGGGGCCGAGCACCCCGCACACCGTCCACGCCCCATCATCACCCACGGAGGCCGACCCCGCACAGGCAGGGATGCCGGCATCGCCCCGCCTGTCCCCTTCGTCCTACTCCCGGAGGGGCCCGACCTCGGGCACGAACACCACGGCGTCGATCTGGCCCGCCGCGGGTGTGGCGAAGGTGGCGCCGTACATGTGCTGCACCACGACCTCGCCCTCGAGCCCGCTCAGCGGTACGAGCAGCGGCTGGCCCTCGGCCACCGTGGCCAGCGCGGCGTTGAGCGTCCCCCGCCGCGGCTCGACGGCCTGGGAGCCGGTGACCATCGGGTTCGAGTCCCGACCCGACCCGCACAGCATCCAGATCGCGGCGACGCGGTCGGGGCCGACATCGGCCCGGTGGGCGGCGTGGTGTCCGATCGACGGGACGCACCCGCCGCCCGGGCCCAGCGACGGGTCGTACCCCGACGCCAGGGCGTCGTCCTTCAGCAGGTGGAGGCTCCCGCCCTGCAGCGCCACCCGCGCGCCTTCGGCGAGGTGCAGGTCGAGGACGGCGTCGACGTGGCGGTGCATGAGCTGCTCCCGCACGGCCAGTGGGACCGACAGGTCCCCCCAGCGCTCGGCGGGGTACGCGTCCAGGGCGTAGCGGAGCGTGCCGGCGAGGGCGTCGAGCGTGCGGCGCACGTCCGCCGGCAGATCGCCCGCGCGGGCGGCGAGGAAGGACTCGACCCGCGCCGCCTCCGCGGCCA
>DATFFY010000222.1:0-3222 GCA_035249805.1 Acidimicrobiales bacterium
GGGGTCAGGGGCGGCGGGCGGAGGCGGCGGCGAAGGCCTGCGCCGACAGGCCGTCGAGCGCGTCGCGCGTCGCGTCGACGGCCAGGACCGCGACGAGCTCGCCCACCTCGCCGTACCGGAAGACGCCGATGTCGATGGCCAGGTTGCCCGAGCCGATCGACACGCCGTGGCGCGCCACGTGGGCGTCGGTGCCGGCCAGGGCGGCGTCCACGGCGGGAGCGGCCGGCGTGTAGGTGAACGCGAGACCGGTCGTGTCGGGCACCTCGCTGCAGCGGTCGAGGATGGCCGCGGCCTGGTCGACGAAGCGCTCCGCGTCGCCGGTCCGGAACCGGAACACCAGGTGGATCACCGACGCGCCCTCGGGTTGCCGTCGGTACCCCGCGAGCGCCCGGCCCGTCGCCTGCAGCCCGGCCGCGGCGTCCTCCCCGGCGCAGAACGCGGTGATCGTGTCGTCGACGTCGGGCGAGGGCTCGAAGCCGGCCGGGAGCTCCTCCTGGCGCACGAGGACCGCGTCGAGCGCCGGGTCGGCGACGGTCGTGGCCGTCGTGGGCGTGGTCGTCGTCGCCGTGTCGTCGTCGTCCGAGCAGGCGGCGCCGGCCACGAGCAGCGCCGCGAGGAGCGCGGCGCGGAGGCGGTGGGGGCGGCGCACCGGCCCTTACTACTCTCCTGGCGTGTTCCTGGGACAGGACCTGCTCGCGTACCTGGTGCTGGCGATCGGCGGCGCGATGGCCGTCGGCAGCATCGCCGCGATGGTGCGGCCGCCTCAGGACCGCCGCGCGGGTGACCTGGAGCAGGCGCCGGTGGGTCGCAGCCTCGCGTTCGCGGCGATCGGCCTCGTCGGGGCGGTCTGGGCCCTCGCCAGCCTGATCGCCGGCTAGGCGCGGTCGAGGCGGAGGCCGAGCGAGTCGAGCGTCTCGAAGGGGCGGTTGTAGCCGCGCTCGAGGTGGTGGATGCCGTGGAGGGTGGACGAGCCCTCGGCCGCGGCCGCGGCGATCACGGACGAGAAGCCGGCCCGCACGTCGGGGATCGTCACCTCGGCGCCCTGCAGCTTGGACACGCCCCGCACGACGGCCGAGTGCAGGGCGGAGGAGTCGTGGAAGCGACAGGCCGGGCCGCCCAGGCACGTGTCGAACAGCTCGATCTCCCCGCCCATCGCCTTGACCGCGTCGACGTACCCGAGCCGGTCCTCGTAGACGGTCTCGTGCAGCACGGACATGCCGTCGGCCTGGGTCATCAGCACGATGAGCGGCGGCTGCCAGTCGGTCATGAACCCGGGGTGGGTGTCGGTCTGCACTGCCGCGGTCTGCAGCTGGCTCGCCGTCGCGCTGATCCACGTGTCGGTGATCGTGAAGTGCGCGCCCATGCGCTGGAGCGTGTTGATCGCGGTGACGAGCCGGTCCTGGCTGCAGCCCGCCACGCGGACCTCGCCGCGCGTCATGAGGCCGGCGACGAGGTAGCTGAAGGCCTCGAGGCGGTCGCCCTGGAGGCGGGCCTCGGCGCCGGTCAGCGACTCGACGCCCTCGATCACGAAGCGCCGGTCCGGGCGGAGCGCGATCTGCGCGCCCATGCGCTGCAGGAACAGCGCGAGCTCGACGACCTCGGGCTCCGTGGCCGCGTTGTGCAGCACGGTGCGGCCCTCGGCGAGCACGCCGGCGAGCAGCACGGTCTCGGTCGCGCCGACCGACGGATACGGGAGCGTGATGCGCGTGCCCTTGAGGCGGCCGGCCATGCGCGCGGTGATGCCGTGGGGCTGGACCTCGACCTCGGCGCCCATCTGCTGGAGCGCGCTGACGTGGAAGTCGACCGGGCGCCGGCCGATGCGGTCGCCGCCGACGAGCGGGACGAAGGCCTCGTGGGCCCGGTGGAGGAGGGGCCCCAGGAGGAGGATCGGGATGCGGTTGAGGCCCGTGAACTCGATCGGCACCCGCGGGATCGGCTCGTCCGTGGGCACGATCGTGATGCGGTCGCCCTCGATCTCCACGCCGAGGCCGATCGACCGGAGGATGTCGGCGGTGATCCCGACGTCGCCGACCGCCGGCGCGTTGGAGATCGTCGACGGCGTGTCGGCCATCAGCGCGGCGACCATGTGCTTCGTCACCGCGTTCTTCGATCCGGCGACCTCGACCTCACCCCGGAGCGGTCCCGAGGGCTCGATGCGCCACGCCTCGGGTGCGTCCGGGGACGCTGCGACCGGGGCGTCCATGGCCCGAAGGGTACTCCCACACGCGAGAGGGGCCGCCCGCAGGCGGCCCCTCTCGGTCACGTTCGACGATGCGGGTCAGACGGCGTCGCGACCCATCTCGCCGGTCCGGATCCGCTGCACCTGCCCCACGTCGGTGACCCAGATCTTCCCGTCGCCGATCTTGTCGGTGCGGGCCGCGGCCACGAGGGCCTCGATGATCGTGGGCACGTCACCGTCGTCGGCGAGCACCTCCAGCTTGATCTTGGGGACGAACTCGACCGTGTACTCGGCCCCTCGGTACACCTCGGTGTGGCCGGACTGGCGCCCGAACCCCTGCACCTCGGAGACGGTGATGCCCTGGACGCCGGCCCCCTTCAAGGCCTCCTTCACGTCGTCGAGCTTGAACGGCTTGATGACTGCGGTGATGAGCTTCATCAGGGTCTCCGATCCTTACGAGGTGTAGGCGGTCTCGGCGTGGAGGCTCAGGTCGAGACCCACATCCTGCTGGTCGTCGGTCGCCCGGAGGCCGATCGTCTTCTCGATGAGGAAGGCGAGCACCAGGCTCACGGCGAAGGAGTAGCCGAGGGTCACGCCGGAGGCCACGATCTGGTCCACGAGGAGGTCCGAGCCGCCGTCGGTGATGAACACGCCGGGGAAGGCCACGACCGGGTTGACCTTGGGGTCGGCCCAGAAGCCCAGGAGCACCGAGCCGACGAGGCCGCCGACCAGGTGGACCGCCACCACGTCGAGGCTGTCGTCGAAGCCGGCCGCCTTCTTGATGCTGAGGGCGAGGTAGCAGATCGCACCCGAGATGAACCCGATGTAGATCGGCGCCATGCCCCCCACGAAGCCCGCGCACGGGGTGATGGCGACCATGCCGGCCACCGCCCCCGAGGCGGCGCCGAGGCTGGTGGCGTGCCCGCTCTTGAGCTTCTCCACCACCAACCAGCCGAGCATGGCGGCGGCCGGGGCCAGGATCGTGTTGATGGCGGCCTGTGACGCGATCCCGTCCGCGGCGAGGGCCGAGCCGGCGTTGAAGC
>DATFFY010000223.1:0-10910 GCA_035249805.1 Acidimicrobiales bacterium
CGCAGGCGCTCGTCGTGGACGCCGCGACCGGTGAGGCCGAGCAGGAGGCGGGCGGGACGGGGAAGCTGGCGCGACGTCCCCGGCACGCGGCGACGGTAGCACCGCGCCCCCGGAGCGGATCAGATCAGGATCTTGACACGATCCAGAATCGCGTGGATGCTGGCGGTGATGCCGGAACCGGTCGCCGACGGCGCGGCGCTCCTTCGCCGACAGGGCGTGCAGGTCACCGCGCAGCGCCTCGCCGTGCTGCGGGCGGTGGCGAGCCGACCGCACAGCACGGCCGACGACGTCCACGAGGTCGTGCGCGAGGAGCTCGGCACCGTCTCGCGGCAAGCGGTGTACGACGCCCTCGGCACCCTCTCCGAGAACGGGCTCCTGCGCCGGATCCAGCCGGCCGGGTCCGCGGCCCGGTACGAGGACCGGGTCGACGACAACCACCACCACCTCGTCTGCCGGGGCTGTGGCCGGATGGTCGACGTAGCGTGCGCCCGGGGGAGGGTCCCGTGCCTGACCGCGTCGGACGACGCCGGGTACGAGATCGACGAGGCCGAGGTCATCTACTGGGGCCGATGCCCCGATTGCCAGCAAGCGGGCACCAACCAGCCAGGAGGTGGGACGACATGACCGACAGCGGTAGCGAGAGCGAGAACCCAGCGATCGATGCGCCGGAGCCCAAGGGGCACCGGCCGATGACGAACCAGGACTGGTGGCCGAACCAGCTGAACCTGAACGTCCTCCACCAGCACTCGCCGCGCGCCAACCCCCTGGACGAGGACTTCGACTACGTCAAGGAGCTGGAGTCGCTCGACTTCGACGCGCTCAAGGCGGACATCGTCGACGTCCTCACGACCTCGCAGGACTGGTGGCCGGCGGACTACGGCCACTACGGGCCGCTGATGATCCGGCTGACCTGGCACCAGGCCGGCACGTACCGCATCGAGGACGGGCGCGGCGGTGGCGGGGACGGCGGGCAGCGCTTCGCCCCCCTGAACAGCTGGCCCGACAACGCGAACCTCGACAAGGCCCGTCGCCTGCTCTGGCCGGTCAAGCAGAAGTACGGCAACAAGGTCTCCTGGGCCGACCTGCTCGTGCTCGCCGGGAACGTCGCAATGGAGTCGATGGGCTTCCAGACGTTCGGCTTCGCCTTCGGCCGCGACGACATCTGGGAGCCGGAGGAGATCTTCTGGGGCCCGGAGGACGCCTGGCTCGGCGACCAGCGCTACAGCGGTGACCGCGAGCTGACAGGGCCGTTCGGCGCCGTGCAGATGGGCCTCATCTACGTGAACCCCGAGGGCCCGAACGGCAACCCGGACCCGCTCGCCGCAGCACGGGACATCCGCGAGACCTTCCGGCGCATGGCGATGAACGACGAGGAGACCGTCGCGCTGATCGCAGGTGGCCACACCTTCGGCAAGTGCCACGGCGCCGGCGACCCCGAGCTGGTCGGCCCGGAGCCCGAGGGCTGCCCCGTCGAGCACCAGCTCATCGGCTGGCGCAGCTCCTTCGGCACCGGCAAGGGCAGGGACACGATCACCAGCGGGATCGAGGGCGCGTGGACGCCGACGCCGACCCAGTGGGACAACTCCTACTTCGAGACCCTGTTCGGCTTCGAGTGGGAGCTGACCGAGAGCCCGGCCGGCGCGAAGCAGTGGAAGCCGAAGGACGGTGCCGGCGCCGACCTCGTGCCGGACGCCCACGACCCGGGCAAGCGGCACGCGCCCATGATGCTCACGACCGACCTCGCGCTGCGGATGGACCCCATCTACGAGCCGATCTCGCGCCGCTTCCTGGAGCACCCCGATGAGCTGGCGGACGCGTTCGCCAAGGCCTGGTACAAGCTCCTGCACCGGGACATGGGGCCGGTCTCGCGGTTCCGCGGGCCATGGGTGCCGGAGCCGCAGCTCTGGCAGGACCCCGTCCCGCCCGTCGACCACAAGCTGGTCGGCGACAAGGACATCGCCTCGCTCAAGGAGAAGGTCCTCGAGTCGGGGCTGTCCGTCTCGGAGCTGGTGAAGACGGCTTGGGCGGCCGCGTCGTCGTACCGGGACACCGACAAGCGGGGCGGGGCCAACGGCGCCCGCATCCGGTTGGCCCCACAGAGGGACTGGGCGGTCAACGACCCCGCCGAGCTGACCAAGGTGCTCGGTGTCCTCGAGGGCATCCAGGGCGACTTCAACGGCGGGAAGACGAAGATCTCGCTCGCCGACCTGATCGTCCTGGGTGGCTCCGCGGCGGTGGAGAAGGCGGCGAAGGACGCCGGCCACGACATCACCGTGCCGTTCCGGCCCGGCCGCACCGACGCCACGCAGGACCAGACCGACGTCGAGGCCTTCGCCGTGCTCGAGCCGAGGTCGGACGGGTTCCGGAACCACCTCGAGCCCGGCCAGAAGCTGGCGCCCGAGACCCTGTTCCTCGACCGGGCCAACCTGCTCTCGCTGACCGCCCCGGAGACGACGGTGCTCGTGGGCGGCCTGCGGGCACTCGGCGCGAACACGGGCGGCACGGCCCACGGGATCTTCACCGACCGGCCCGGCGTGCTGACGAACGACTTCTTCGTCAACCTGCTCGCGCCGGGCACGGACTGGCAGGCGTCGGCATCGGCCGAGGGCGTCTACGAGGGCCGGGACGCGTCGGGCAACGTCACCCGGACGGCGACCGCCGTCGACCTCGTGTTCGGCGCCCACTCGCAGCTGCGGGCGATCGCCGAGCTCTACGCCCAGGACGACACGAAGGAGAAGTTCGTGCGGGACTTCGTGGCGGCGTGGGTCAAGGTCATGGAGCTCGACCGCTTCGACCTCGACTGACCGACCGGGTCCCCCCCGGCCGGGTGGCTCAGCCGCCCGGCTGGGGGACGATCCGGATGTAGGGCTTCGGCTCCTGCCAGTCGCCGAAGATCTCCTTCGCCTCGTCGTTGTTCACCGAGCCGGAGATGATCACGTCGTCGCCCTGCTTCCAGTTCACCGGCGTGGCCACGCGGTGCTTGGCCGTGAGCTGCAGGGAGTCGATGACGCGGAGCACCTCGTCGAAGTTGCGCCCCGTGGTCATCGGGTAGACGAGGACGAGCTTGACCTTCTTGTCCGGGCCGATGACGAACACGTTCCGGACGGTCTGGTTGTCGGCCGGCGTGCGGCTCTTGGCGTCGCCGGAGGTGTCGGCCGGGAGCATGCCGTAGAGCTTCGAGACGTTGAAGTCGGCGTCGCCGATGATCGGGTACTCGGGGCGGGCGCCCTGGGTCTCCTCGATGTCGTCGGCCCACTTCTCGTGGTCGCCGGTGGCGTCGACGGACAGCCCGATGATCTTGACGTTGCGCTTCTCGAACTCGGGCTGCAGCTTGGCCATGTAGCCGAGCTCGGTCGTGCACACCGGGGTGAAGTCCTTCGGGTGCGAGAACAGGACGGCCCAGGAGTCGCCGATCCAGTCGTGGAACTTGATCTTCCCCTGCGTCGTGTCGGCCTCGAAGTCGGGTGCGGTCTCGTTGATGAGCAGTGCCATGGGGCCGAGCGTAGACAGGGGACGAGCCGTTTGCTCCGGCTGCCGACGGGGCTAGCAGCCGTAGGTGGTGGACTCGGCGAGGTCGGCGGCCTCCTGCATGAGGCCGAGGACGACGGGCCCGAAGGCGAGGAGCTTCTCGTCGTCGCCGGCCCGTTGGAAGCCCTGCTCGAGGACGACGGCGAGCTTCCACTTGGCCAGGATCTCGTAGTAGTCGATGTCGTCGACCTGGCGGCCGGACACCTCCGCGTAGTGCGCGAGCACCTCGTCCTTCGACGGCATCGCGTACATGTCGACGTAGGCGGCCGCCGACGGGTCGACGGCCATCGTGTCGGCCGGCCACGACTGCACGACCCAGCCGAGGTCGAGCTTCGGGTCGCCGACGGTGCCCATCTCCCAGTCGACGATGGCCGCGAGCCGGGCCGGCGCGCCGTGGTGGTACATGACGTTGGCGAACTGGTAGTCGCCGTGCATGAGGCCGGGCACGAAGTCGATGGGCTGGTGCGATCGCAGCCACGCCGCGGCCTCGTCGAAGCCGGGCAGGTCGCGGCCCTTGATGCGCTCGAGGAACGCCGTCCACCGGTCGACCTGGCGCTCGTGGAACCCGTCGGGCCGGCCGAGGTCGTGCAGGCCCTTGGCCTTCCAGTCCACCGCGCCGAGCAGGGCGATGCCCTCGACGAGCTGGAAGGCGAGGCCACGGCGGGCCTCGAGGTCGCTGTGGAACGGCTCGGGCCACCGGCGGTCGCCGTTCGGCCCCGTCTCGAGGCCCATCGGGGACCAGCCCTCGACGAAGCCCATCAGGTAGAAGGCGCGGCCGAGCACGGACGTGTCGCGGCAGGCGCCGACGGCCGCCGTGTGGGGCACGTCGGTGCCGTCGAGCGCCTCGATGATCCGCCACTCGCGCCAGATGCCCTCGTCCCGGCTCTCGGGGGCGGACGGCGGCGGGATGCGCAGCGCGGCGTGGAGCTCGCCGCGGCGGATCTCGAAGATCTCGTTCTGCGAGCCGCCCGCGATCATGCGCGACTCCACCGGCTCGCCCTTGCCGGGCAGGCCCTCGTCGTCCATCCAGGCGGCGAGGCGGTCGACGTCCAGCGACCGCGCGTCGGTCACAGGTTGCCGACCTCGAGCTCGAGCAGGTCGGCGTACTTGGCCCGCGCCGCCTCGATCTTCCCGGGGATCCACTCGCTGGGCCACATGCCCTCGGCGGCGCGGTGCTCGCGGAGCACCTGGCGGGCGACGGTGACCTTGTGCACCTCGGTGGGACCGTCGGCCAGGCCCATCACACCGGCCCCGTGGATCATGCCGAAGAACGGCATCTCGTTCGTCGTGCCGAGCGCGCCGTGGACCTGCATGGCCCGCCAGGCGATGTCGTGCAGCACCGTCGGCATCACGACCTTGGCGACGGCGATGTCCTTCCGCACCCGCTTGTAGTCGTTGTACTTGTCGATCTCCCACGCGGTGTAGAGCACGAACAGGCGGAACTGCACCAGCTGCGCGTAGGAGTCGGCGATGTAGCCCTGCACGAACTGCTTGTCCGCCAGGAGGCTGCCCTGGGTCTCGCGGCTGAGGGCGCGCTCGCACATCATGTCGAGGGCCTTCTGGGCCATGCCGATGGTGCGCATGGCGTGGTGGATGCGGCCGCCGCCGAGCCGGGTCTGCGCGATGACGAAGGCCTGGCCCTCGCCGCCGAGCAGCGCGTCGTCGGGCACGCGGACGCCGTCGTAGTGGATGAGGGCGTGCCAGCCCTCGTTCATCGGCTCACCCCAGAGCCCGACGTTCCGCTCGATCTTCACGCCGGGCGTGTCGGTGGGGACCAGGAACATGGACATGCCCTGGTACGGGCTCACGTCCGGGTTGGTCACGGCCATGACGATGAGGAACGACGCCGTCTTGGCGTTCGACGAGAAGTACTTCCACCCGTTGAGCACCCACTCGTCACCGTCCTTCTCGGCGCAGGTGGTGAACAGCGTCGGGTCGGCGCCGGCGTGGGGCTCGGTCATCGAGTACGTCGAGAACATCTCGCCGTCGAGGAGCGGGCGGAGGTAGCGGGCCTTCTGCGCCTCGGTGCCGTAGTGGGCGATGATCTCGGCGTTGCCGGTGTCGGGCGCCTGGCAGCCGAACACGATCGAGGCCCACAGCGAGCGCCCGAGGATCTCGTTGAGCAGGGCGAGCTGGAGCTGGCCGTGCCCCTGGCCACCCAGCTCGGTGCCGAGGTGGGTGGCCCAGAGGCCCTGGGCCCGGACCTGGTCCTTCAGCGGGTCGACGATCTTGCGCCTGGCGTCGTCGAGCGGGACGAACTGCTCGTGGGGGAAGAGGTGGTCGAGCGGCTCGACCTCCTCCCGGACGAACTCGGCAGCCCAGTCCAGCTTCGCCTGGTACTCGGGCTCCGTCTCGAAGTCCCACGCCATCGCGGCCCCCTCTCGGCGGCTCGCAGACTAGGCGGGTCGCGTCGGAGGGCTAACCCTGCGGCTCGCGCCACATCGCGAGCATCGTGGGTCCGCCGTCGAGGGGCAGCTCGCCCAGGTCCTCGAAGCCCTGGCGGTAGTACAGGGTGCGGTTCCGGGGGTTCGTCGACTCGAGGTAGCAGGGGAGGCCGTCGGCGTCGGCCTGCTCCAGGACCGGTCGCAGCACCACACCGCCGAGGCCGCGGCCCTGCCGCGACGGCAGGGTGGAGACGACGTTCAGGTACCAGTGCGGCCGGTCGTGCGGATGGCTCTCGGCCATCGCCGTGCCGAGGATCGTCAATCGAGCGAGCTCGCCCTCGTCGAACGGGCCGGGCTCGTCTCCGGGCTGGGGCCCGACCGCCTCCGCGCGGTCGGCCGCGGTCGACACGTCCTCGAAGGTCGGGTCGCGCCAGAACGCGGCGCTGGCTGCATCGGCCAGGTGCACGACGCCGCGGTCGGGGAGGTAGTCGTCCACCAGTCCGCCGAAGACCACGAGGAGCTTCTCCAGCCGGCTCGCCTCGTCCTGGAACACCCAGCCCAGCACCGGGTCGGCGAAGAAGCCCTCGGCGCAGATCCGGGCCAGCAACTCCCGGTCCTCCACCGTGGCCATCCGGACGTCGCCCACGACCGGACCGTAGCGCCGGGAGGCGCGGAGATCGCCGGCGCCGCGCGATCGGGACATCGTGGCCGCGAACGGCCCGTCCCAGCGTTCGACGCAGACCTGACGGACTCCGGCTGCGGAGGTGGGGGTAGGGGGCGGGCATGACGACCACCCGCATCCACACCGGCGCCGCTGCGATCGCTCTCGCCATCGGCTCCCTCGCGGGTGCCGCCTGCTCCGACGAGGACGGCGACGGCGGCACCACGGACGAGGAGATCGAGGAGGGCGAGGACACGGTCGACTCGATCCAAGGTGAGATCGAGGAGGAGATCGACTCGCAGGACACCGGCACCAACGAGGACCGCGAGTAGCCCGTCGCACGGCGCCGGGGCGCCGCCTAGGGTTCCCGCAGCGGCGAAGGGGTTGGGCGATGGCGAGCGAGCGCGAAGGGTTCCTCGACTTCCGCGGGATGAAGGTCTGGTACCACGTGGCCGGGCCGCTGCCCGCGCCCCCCGGCACGCCCCCGCTGCTGCTCCTGCACGGCGGACCCGGCGGCTCCAGCGACGGGTTCGAGCCGTTCGACGCGCTGGCCGACCAGGGCCGGACCGTCATCCGCTACGACGAGCTGGGGAGCGGCCGCTCCGACCGCCCCCACGACCCCTCGCTCTGGACGCCGGCCACCTTCGTCGACCTGCTCGACCGGGTCCGGACGGAGCTGGCCCTCGACCCCGTGCACCTCCTCGGCTGGTCCTGGGGCGGGATGCTGATCATGGAGTACTTCCGGCGGCAGCCGAAGGGCGTCGCGAGCGTGACGCTCACGAGCGCCCCGGCCAGCATCCCGGACTACATCGAGGACGCGGACCGCCTGCGCGCGACGCTGCCGAAGCACGTCCTCCGCGCGATGGCCCGCTTCGAGTCCCGGTGGGAGCCGCCGACCCGCAAGACGGTCTTCACCGTCGATCCGGGTCTGACGAGCGAGGCGATCGACAAGCAGGCGGCGATGATGCGGAGGATGGCGACGCTGGCCGCCAGGCCGGCGTCCGTGCGCATCGCCGCCGCGCTCACCCGGCTCTTCCCGCGCTCGCAGGCGCTCTACGACGCCGTCGGGCTGTCCTACGTCACCGAGCACATCATCCGGGCGCGGCCGCTCCCGCTGTCGGTGGGCAAGATGCTCGCCGCGACGAGCCGCGAGGTGTACGAGACGATGTGGGGGCCGAGCGAGTTCTTCGGCGGCGGGACGCTCGTGGACTGGGACGCGCACGACTGGCTCGGGCAGATCGACGTGCCCGCGCTCGTGACCTGCGGCCGCCACGACACCGTGCCGCCGGACCGGGCGAAGGTCGTCGCCGACCGCATCCCCGACGCCGAGCTCGTCGTGTTCGAGGAGAGCGGGCACAGCGCGATGTACGACGAGCCCGAGCGCTACTTCGCCACGCTGACCGACTTCCTCGCGCGCGTGGACGCGCGGCGCGCAGGCGAGGCGTGAGGGTGGCCCTCCGTCGGCACAGCGAGCTCCGGGGGCGCCGGCTGCGGTTGGACGAGGCCGTGCTCGAGCGGCTCGTGATGAGCCGGTTCGGCTACCGGTACCTGCGCCACGTGGCGCCCCGGATCGACAAGGCCGTCATCCCCCGCACCGGCGGCAGGTTGAGCTCGACGGGGAGGAACAGGGTCGGGCTGCTCACCAGCGTCGGCGCCAGGAGCGGGCAGCGCCGGACGCAACCGCTCGCGTTCATCGACGATGGTGACGGCCTGCTGGCCATCGGGTCGAACTACGGCCAGGCCCACCACCCGGCGTGGAGCCACAACCTCCTGGCCCACCCCGAGTGCGAGGTCGAGTTCCGAGGCCCGCCCGCGCCCTACCGGGCCGAGCTCCTGACGGGCGAGGAGCGGGAGCGGGCGTGGGCCACCGCCGTCGACTTCTACGCCGGGTACGCCAGCTACGCCGCGTCTGCGGCGCCGCGCGAGATCCGGGTCTTCCGGCTGCGCCCCGTCGCGTAGGGGCGTACCGTCGCGGTCGAGCCCCGAGGGGGGCGAGGGGAGGGTGTCCCATGAGCGTCCACGCCTTCGAGACGGGGGAGCACGGGTGGGAGGTGCCGAGCCCGGCCACCACCATGTTCGACTTCGACTACCAGGACGGCCGCGACCAGCTGCTCCGGCTGTACGACAAGGGCACCCGGCGGCAGTGGATCGGGTCGGACCGCATCGACTGGTCGGGCGACCTCGACCCGGACAACCCCCTCGGCATGCCCGAGGAGCTCGTCCCCATCCACGGCACGGAGTGGTGGGACAAGATGGGCCCGAAGGACAAGGGCGAGGTCTTCCGGCACCTGGCGTCGTGGCAGTTCAGCCAGTTCCTGCACGGTGAGCAGGGGGCCCTCATCTGCACGGCCAAGATCGTGCAGACGGTCCCCGACATCGACTCGAAGTTCTACGCCGCCACCCAGGTGATCGACGAGGCCCGCCACGTCGAGGTGTACAGCCGGTTCCTGCACGAGAAGCTGCAGCTCGTCTACCCGCTCAACCCGAACCTCCGGTCGCTGCTCGACGACGTGATCCAGGACAGCCGCTGGGACATGACCTACCTGGGGATGCAGGTGCTCATCGAGGGCCTCGCCCTGGCCGCCTTCGGCCTGATCCGCAACTCGGCGACGAACCCGACGGCCAAGTCGCTGAACGCCTACGTGATGCAGGACGAGGCCCGCCACGTGATGTTCGGCCGCCTCGCGCTGCGCGACTACTACCCGCAGCTGACGCAGCGCGAGCGCGACGAGCGCGAGGAGTTCTGCGTCGACGCCTGCTACCGGATGCGCGACCGCTTCCTCGGCGAGGAGGTGTGGCGCACCCTCGGGCTGCCCGACGAGGTGGCCCGGTACGTGGACACCAGCGAGATCCAGCGCAGCTTCCGCGGCTTCCTCTTCATGCGCATCGTCCCGATCCTGCGCGACATCGGCCTCTGGGGACCGAAGATCCAGGCCGCCTTCGAGGACATGGGCGTGCTCGGCTTCGCCGACTCGGACATCGACGAGGCCATGGCCGAGGACGAGCAGGCGGCCGAGGAGCTCGACAAGCTGCGCATGGCTCACATCGAGTCGGTCGCCGCCGAGGCCTAGCCGACCATCCCCCCGCCTAGGCGATCGTCGACCCTGACGCACCTGCAAGGCTGCTCCGGTGGAGCACGAGGAGGATCGCGAGCGGCTGGCGCTGCGGGTCCAGCTCTGGCTGACGACGGTCGCCGTGGTGGCGAACCTCGTCGGCGCGATGGTCGTCGTCATCCTCATCGCGCTGGTCGTGCCGACACCCGAGGAGACCTCGATCTACTCGGTGAACCTCGTGCTCGTGCCCGCGTACATCCTCGGGGCGGTGGTGATCGGCGCCGTCTGGGGCACGCGGCGCCTGCTGCCCCGCCTGGCCTGGGTCCTGTCCGGCGAGGTGCCCGACCGGGCCCAGCAGCGCACGGCCCTGCGGGCCCCCGTGCACCTCCTCCTCGTGGAGGCGGTGCTCTGGGGTGGGGCCGTCGTGCTCTTCACGGTCGTCAACGGCCTCCGCGACGCCGAGCTGATCGCGCCGGTGGGCCTCACCGTCGCCGGCGGTGGCATGTCGACGTGCGCGACCGCCTACCTGCTCTCCGAGCGGGCCCTCCGACCCGTCGCCGCACTGGCCCTGTCCCACGACCCTCCCGACCGCCCGCTCGTGCCCGGCGTGACCGCCCGGTCGGTGCTGGCCTGGCTGCTGGGCTCGGCCATCCCCGTGGGCGGTCTCATCGTGGTGGCCGTCTTCACGCTCGCCGGGCGCGACGTGTCCGAAGAGCGGCTGGCCGGGACGATCCTCGGCCTGGGTGGGGTGACGCTCGCCATCGGGCTGCTCACCACGGTGCTCGCCGCGCGCGCCACCGCGTCGGCGGTGAAGTCGGTGCGCACCGCGATGGCGAGCGTCCGCGACGGCGACCTCGCGGTGCGCACGGAGGTCTTCGACGGCACCGAGGTGGGCCTGCTCCAGGCCGGGTTCAACCGCATGGCCGAGGGGCTGGCCGAGCGCGAGCACATCCGCGACCTGTTCGGCCGCCACGTCGGTGACAGCGTGGCCCGCTCGGCCATCGCCGGCGGGGTGGAGCTGGGCGGCGAGCTGCGGGACGTCGGGGTGCTGTTCGTCGACGTGGTCGGCTCCACCGCCCTCGCTGCCACCCGCCCACCGACCGAGGTGGTCGATCTGCTCAACCGCTTCTTCGCCGTGGCCGTGGACGTCGTCCACCGCAACGCCGGCATCGTCAACAAGTTCGAGGGCGACGCCGCGCTGGCCGTCTTCGGCGCGCCCGGGGAGCTCGACGACGCCGCCGGGGCCACCCTGGCGGCGGCCCGCGAGCTGGCCGTCCGGCTGCA
>DATFFY010000224.1:0-2662 GCA_035249805.1 Acidimicrobiales bacterium
CTGGCCGCCGCCGTCCAGGAGCACCTCGGCGCCCTGGCCATGGAGCGGGCGAAGGTGGAGGTCGCGGTGCAAGGGCCCGACCCCGCCGACGACGTGGCCATCCTCCTGGCCGCCAACCCCGGCTCGCCCCCGCTCCCGCTGGCCAAGGTGGCGTCCGGTGGTGAGCTGGCCCGGGCCATGCTCGCGTTGCGCCTCGTGCTCACGGCCGGACCGCCCACCCTCGTGTTCGACGAGGTCGACGCCGGCATCGGCGGTGCGTCCGCCCTGGCCGTGGGTCGTTCGCTCGCCGCGCTCGGCGCCGAGCAGCAGGTGCTCGTGGTGACCCACCTCCCGCAGGTCGCGGCCTTCGCCGACGCGCACGTGAGCGTGACGAAGGAGAGCGACGACGCCACCACCGTGGCGCGGATCGCCGAGCTGGCCGGCGCGGACCGCGTCGTCGAGCTCACCCGCATGCTCTCGGGCCAGCCCGACAGCCGGAAGGGCCGTGAGCACGCCGAGGAGCTCCTCGCCTCGGCGCTCAACGAGCGGGGGCTGAGCGCCTGATGGTCGGCTCCAGCCGCACGTGGTTGACCCGCCGCTCGGCCGACCTCGCGCCCGACCGCGTCACCGGCGTGGCCAAGGTCGACACGCGGACCAAGCGCCTCGTGAAGCGCGTGCAGCCCGGCGATGTGATGGTCATCGACCACGAGGACCTCGACCGCGTCGCGGCGGAGACCATCATCGAGGCCCGCGCCGGCGCCGTCGTCAACGCGTCGGCGTCGATCAGCGGGAGGTACCCGAACCTCGGCCCGCTGCTCGTGTGCGCGGCAGGCATCCCCCTGCTCGACGGAGTGGGCCAGGACGTGTTGCAGCAGCTGGAGGAGGGCCAGCTCGTCACCGTGTCCGGCTCGGATGTGCTCGTCGACGGCGAGATCGTGGCCAGCGGAAGCCGGCAGACGCTGCAGCTCCTCGAGGAGCAGATCGAGGCGGCCCGCCGGCAGATGGGGGAGCAGCTCGAGGCCTTCGCCGAGAACACCCTCTCGTACCTGAACCAGGAGCGGCACCTCCTGCTCGACGAGCCGGACATCCCGCAGATCGACCTGGAGATGCGCGACCGGCACGTGCTCATCGTCGTGCGGGGCGCGGAGTACAAGGACGACCTCGAGACGCTGGCCCGGTCCGGCTACCTCGGCGAGATGCGCCCGCTGCTCGTGGGCGTCGACGGCGGCGCCGACGCGCTGCTCGAGATCGGGCGCGTGCCCGACCTCATCATCGGCGACATGGACTCGGTGTCCGAGCGGGCCCTGCGCTGCGGGGCGACCCTGGTGGTGCACGGGTACCGCGACGGCCGTGCCCCGGGGTCGAAGCGCCTGGACGAGCTCGGGCTGGACCACGTCGTGTACGCCGCGGAGGGCACCAGCGAGGACATCGCGATGCTGCTCGCCTACGAGAAGGGCGCCGAGCTGATCGTGGCCGTGGGGACCCACAGCTCGATGGTCGAGTTCTTCGACAAGGGCCGGGCCGGGATGGCCTCGACCTTCCTCGTCCGCATGAAGGTCGGCCCGATCCTCGTCGACGCGAAGGGCGTGAGCCGCCTGTACAAGCACCGCGTCCGCATGGGCGACCTCGCCCTGCTCTTCGTGTCGGCCCTGATCACGCTCGTCGTCATCGTCCTGATCAGCGAGCCCGTGCGCCTCGTGCTGCGCGGGTACTGGCTGACCCTGACGTCGTAGGCTCGCCCGCCCCGTGATCAACCTCCGCTACCACATCGTCAGCATCACCGCGGTCTTCCTCGCACTGGCCATCGGCCTCCTCCTCGGCACCTCGCTCCTCGAACGGGTCACCGTCGACGAGCTCAAGAGCCAGCTGGACCAGGTCGAGCGCGAGGTGCGTGCGACCGAGGGGGAGATCGGCGCACTGCGCGCGGAGGTGGGCGCCTTCGAGTCCCAGGACGCGGACCTCGCCGCGCAGCTCGCGGAGCAGCTCTTCGCGGGGCAGCTCGAGGGCGTGCCCGTGCTGGTGCTGACGACGCAGGGCACCGACGAGGAGCTGGTGGCCGACGCCGTCCGCGCCGTGTCGGGGGCCGGCGCGGCGCTGGCCGGCACCTGGCGGCTCACCGACCGATGGGACCTCGCCGAGGAGGGGGACACCGACACCCTCGCCGGGCTGCTCGACCTCGGCACGCGCGACCGCGATCGGCTGCGGCGCAACGCCGCGATCCGGCTCAGCGAGCTCCTCGGTGCGGCCGCCGCCGAGGCGCCGGATCCCACCGTGCAGATCGCCCCACCCGAGGCGACCGAGCCGCCGTTCGTGTTCGGCCTCGTCCAGGCCGGGTTCGTCGAGTACCAACCCCTCCAGGGCGTGGCGGAGTCCCGCGTGCTCCTCCCCGGCGCGGGCACGAGGTACCTCGTCGTGTCGGGCCGCCCGGCGGACGACAGCGCCCAGACGTTCGCCGTCCGCCTGCTCGAGGAGCTCGCGGCCGAGTCGGTCGCCCCCGCGGTCGCCGCGCAGGGTGCGGTGGAGCTGCCGGACGAGTCCGGCGAGCGGCCGTCGGAGGACGTGCGCCGCACGACCTTCGTGGGCGCCATCCGGGCGGGGAGCTCGACCGGGTGCGGATCACCACCGTCGACAACCTCGACACCGCCGCGGGGCAGGCGGCGGTCGTGCTGGCGCTGCGCTCCCT
>DATFFY010000225.1:0-2162 GCA_035249805.1 Acidimicrobiales bacterium
CGCCTGCACGATCTCACCGGGATTCACGAGGTAGCCCGAGGCGGTTTTGAAGCAGTCGTCGACCCGCCCGGCGATTGTCAGATATCCGGCCTCGTCGAGGGATCCCACGTCGGCGGTCGGCCACCAGCCCTCGCGTCCGGCGCGCGGCGTGAGGTCGGGCGGGAAGCCATAGCCCTCCATGTACCAAGGGCTCGTGAACCACACCCGCCCCAGCCGCCCCGGCGGGTATGGATCCAGGGGGTCGTCGCCGATCCGTACCTCGATTCCCGGAGCCGCCCGGCCGACGCACTCCGGGCGAATCTGGTCGTCAGGGGACGTGTCCACCGTGATGAAGCCGTTCTCCGTCTGGCCGTAGTTGGGGCGCAACCGCACTCCGAAGCGGCGGGCGAACGCGTCGAAGAGCCGCGCGGTCACCCGCCCGGTGCTGATGTGGCAGATCGGAGGCACCGCCACCCGCGGCGCAGGAAGGGGCGCGCGCACCAGCATCTCGGCCATCAGCGGCGTGCCGGCCCAGTAGGCGTAACGGCGGGTCGCGAAGAGCGCCAGGAAAGCCTGCGGCTCGAAGCGGTCGAGGAGTCCGAGGGTCGACCCGAGAACGCTCGGCAGGAACAGGGCCTGGCCCAGGCCGTAGTGGGTCGAGAGTTGGAGCGAGGCCGCGACCGCAGAGTCAGCCGAGAGCGAGCAGACGTCGACGATCGTGGCGGTCTGCACGAGGAAGCTCCGGGTCGTGATGTATACCGGCTTGGGCAAGCCGGTGGACCCGGACGTGAAGTTGACGAACCCGGGGCACGCCAGGAACCGCTCAGGTCCCGTCGGGGAGGATGCGAGCGCCGGCTCGGGCAGGGCGTGCGGGCGCAGCCCCGCCGTATCGCCCTTCGTCAGCTCGCGGAGACAGGGGGGAACGAAGATCGGTGTGCCCGGAGGCGCCGGTGGGGAGCTGCGCCACGCCCGAGGATCCGGCGGATAGACGACGACCGGCAGGGGCAGAGCCGAGAGCGTGAAGAGGAGCGCGACGGCCTCCGGATGGTTGGCGAGCGGTACCGCGGTCAGCCGAGTGGCTGGGGTTATCGCCTCGCGGACGCGGTCGAGCCATCCTCGTGCGAGCGAGGCCATCTCGTCCGCGGTCCACAGTCGATCGCCGAAGGCGACCGCGGGCGGTTGGCCCGAGGGCGGCTCGGGATTCCCAACGACCGGCGATTCCCTTCTCCGCGTGGACTTCATGGCGGGTTACCGTATCACGAGAGCAGCCGGACTCCCGCAACAGAGGAGACCCCATGGCGTCGGCGGTGCCCCTGAACGCTCCCCGCACCGACCCCGCACCGGTACTCGATCTCCTGCGCGCGAGCCATGCGACCGAATTGCTCGTCGCCGCCGTTGCCCACCTGCGCGTGTTCGGCCTGCTGTCGGAGGGCCCGCTGCGGCGCGAGGATCTGCGCGACCGGTTGCGCCTGACCGATCGAGCGGCGCACGTCCTGGTGACGGCGCTGCGCGCCATGGGTCTCCTCGCCGTCGACACCCACGGTCGCCTCACGCTGTCGACCCTTGCAGCCGAGCACCTGGGACCCGGCAGTCCCTTCGACCTCAGCGACTATGCGGGGTTGGCTGCGGCGGCGCCGGGGGTGCTGAGCATGGTGGAGCGTCTCCGGACCAATCGCCCCGTGGGGATGGACCGTCCTCGCGCCGGGACGGCGTTCATCTCTCGGGCGGGCAGCCCCTCGGCGATGGAGCACCCCGAGCTGGCCCGACACTTCACCCTGGCGCTGGCCGGGCGGTCCAGGGCCGTGGCACCGATCGCTGCCGACCGGGTGCCCGTCGGCGACGCCCGGATCGTGCTCGACATCGGGGGTGGCACGGGACTGTACAGTCTCGCGCTGCTCCAGAGGCACCGAGGGTTGCGCGCCATCGTCCTCGACCGCCCACAGGTGTTGCGCGTCACCAAGGAGCTCGCGGGCGAGGACCAGGTGGGGAACCGACTGGAGTGCGTCCCCGGCGACATGTTCGTCGATGCACTTCCAGAGGCGGACCTGATCCTGCTGTCCAACGTCCTCCACGACTGGGATGTGCCCGACTGCCGGCGGCTCGTCGGTCGCTGTGCGGCCATCCTGCCGCCCGGCGGCAAGCTCGTGGTGCATGACACATTCCTGCACGACGAGCTCGACGGG
>DATFFY010000226.1:0-7034 GCA_035249805.1 Acidimicrobiales bacterium
CGGCTCCGTCACCGGGGCTCCAGCGTGAGCGGCGCGGCCTTGATGCCGGAGATGACCGACGAGCCGCTCCGCACCACCGGGCCCGCCACCGCGAGCCGGCGCCAGCGCTCGGCCACGCCCTGCAGCACGACGGTGAGCTCGAGGCGGGCCAGCGCCGCACCGAGGCAGAAGTGGGGGCCGAAGCCGAACGCGACGTGGTGGTTCGGGGTCCGGCCCGCGTCGAAGGCGGCCGCGGTCGGCCCGAACTCGGCCTCGTCGCGGTTGGCCGCCGCGTAGATCAGCAAGAGCGGGTCGCCGGCGGCGATGGCCACCCCGCCCAGCTCGGTGTCCGCGACCGCGGTGCGCAGGAAGGACGTGACCGGGGTCGTCCACCGCAGCACCTCCTCGACCGCGGTGGGCACCAGCGCCTCGTCCGCTGCGATCCGGTCGAGCTGCTCCGGGTGCTCGGCGAGCGCGACCAGCGCGCCCGAGATGGAGTTGCGGGTCGTCTCGTTGCCGGCGACGAGCAGCTGGATGAGGAACATGCCGAGCTCGTCGTCCGTCAGCGTCTCCCCGTCCTCCTCGTAGGCGGCCAGCATCGACACGACGTCGTCCCGTGGCTCCTTGCGACGGGCCGCCGCGAGCCCGAGCAGCTCGACGGCCATCTCGCCCATGAGCGCGCCGCGCTCCTCCTCGGACCAGTCGGTGGCGCCGGGGATCGCGGCCTCGCTCCAGCGGAAGAGGCGCTCCTCGTCACCCTCGGGCAGGCCGAGCAGCGAGGCGATCAGCTGGAGCGGGAGGGGCACCGCGAGCAGGGCGGTGGCGTCGACGACGGTGCCGCCCTCGGCTGCCTTGGCCAGGTCGTCGAGCAGCCGGGCGGTCCGGTCCCGCACGAGCGGTTCGAGGGCCCGCACGACCGCGTTGGTGAAGCCGGGACGGACGAGCTTGCGGTACCGCGTGTGCTCGGGTGGGTCGGAGTGCATCATCGTCGGCGGGCTGTCGTAGGTGACGCCGATCTCCTCCACGAGGATCCCCCGCGCCGAGCAGAACCGGGCCGGATCGGCGCTCGCCTCGCTCACGTCCGCGTGACGCGTGACGGCCCAGAACCCCTTGGTCGCGTTCCACGCGAGCGGGGCCGTGGATCGCAGCTCGTCGAGCACGGTGTGGAGGTCGCCGGCATACGTGGCGGGGTCGAGGAGCGCGTCGGTCAGCGGTTCGTGGATCCCCGGCACGACCCGGGAACCTACCCCCGAGCAAGCGGGGACGGGCCCGCCTAGCGTGCGGGAGGTGACCTCGCAGGCGATGGCCGACGACTTCGCCCGCCGGTTCGCGGCGTACTGGAGCAAGCCCACCCTCGACGGCCTCGCGGGGCTGCTGCGCGAGGACGTGCGGCTCGCGGCGCCGCTCACCCCCACGACCGAGGGTCTCGCCGACGGCCGGCAGACGATCGGCGGGCTGCTCGAGCTGATGCCCGACATCACCGGCACGGTCCACCGGTGGGGGCCGCACCCCGACGGGCTGTTCATCGAGTTCACGCTGGCCGGGACGCTCAACGGCTCGCAGGTGGCCTGGCGGGCCGTGGACTCCTTCGAGCTCGACGGCGACGGCATGGCCCGCGAGCGGGTCTCCTACTTCGACCCGACCCCGATCCTCGCTCGGGCCAACGGCGCCACGCAGTAGCCGCGCTACCGAGCGTCGGCGCGGCGGTGGTCGGACTCCGGGTCGCGCTCGGGCGTGTAGTCGTCGCTCGGCGTGCGGGACGCCATGTCCTTGGCCGTGTCGACGACGTCGTCGAGGAGCGCCTCCCGGTCCTCGTGCACGACGTTCGCGATCGGGTCACCGTCGTGGCTGATCTCGTCCATGCGGATCGGGCCGAGGTCCGCGAGCAGCTGGCGCAGCGAGGGGCTGTCGTGCGACACGCGCAGCAGGTGCCCTCGCGCGGCATCGGGCAGCCGGCCCGGGCGCTCGGACCCGAGCCCGGCGCCGGCCACCATGCCGATGGTGAACCCGAACGCCACACCGACGAGCGCGCAGACCAGGAACCGCACCGGGTAGGTCGCGGCGTAGTCGGGGATGGCCGCGACCGCAGCCAGCACGAGCCCGATCCCGACCCCCACGGCCGAGCCGGCCGCGAGGCCCTGGGCGCTCTTCTTCGTGTAGGCCACGGCGGCGTTCGGCACGACCCAGGCCTCGGCCATCTCATCGTGCATCTCGGCCCGGAGCGCGGCCACCTTGTCCGGCTCCCGGTCGATCGAGATGTCGCGCTCCGGGACGCCCGCTTGCACGAGCGCGAGCCGAGCCTCCTCGGCGGCCTCGAGGGTGGGGTAGACGACGAGGAGCTCGCGCTCCTCCTCCGGTGTGTAGTTCGGCGCAGACGTCATCGCAGCGCACCTCGCGCGGGCTCGGGTTCGGGGACGGGAGGCGGTCCGGGCTCAGGGCCCGGTTCGGGCACCGGGGGCGCGGGCGGGAAGGGGTCGGGCAGGGTCATCGCGGGTGACCGGCGCGGAACTTGTCCTCGCCTTCGGCCTCCTCCTCGAAGCGCTCCTCGGCGCGCTCGACGTCGCCGTCCTCCTCCTCCACGAGGCGGTCGGCGAGATCCTGGTCACGGGCCACGTTCTGGCCGAACCAGTCGTCGACGGTGCTGTTGTCGGGTTCCTGGATCTTGTCCTTGGCCATGGGCCCCGCGTACCCGCATCGCAGGGATCGAACCCCGGGGGCTGGGTAGGCAACGCCCGTGCCGTCCACCCGCCGTCGTGCCCTCGCCGCATGCGCCGCGGCGACCCTCGCCCTCGTCGCGTGCGGCGACGACGACACGGAGACGCCCGACCCCGGCGTCGAGAACCAGGAGGAGGTCGACGCCGGCGACGGCCCCACGACGGAGGTGCCCTCGGGTGGCGGCGCGGGGACGACTGGGGGCAACACCGACCAGGGCAACGTCGAGCCGGACTCGCCCGACGACACGACCCAGGACACCGCGTACGGCGACATGGGCTGAGGCTGTGCGCACGAAGGCTGCCGACGCCGCGCTCCAGCTCGTCGCCGACGAGGCGGCCGCCTGCCAGGCCTGCGACCTCTACCGCAACGCGACGCAGACGGTCTTCGGCGACGGGCCCGCCGCCGACGCCCGCCTGGTGCTCATCGGCGAGCAGCCGGGCGACGAGGAGGACCGCGCCGGCGAGCCGTTCGTCGGCCCGGCCGGCCGGCTGCTCGACCGTGCGCTGGAGCAGGCCCACATCGACCGCGGCCGGGTCTACGTGACGAACGCGGTGAAGCACTTCAAGTGGAAGCCGAAGGGCAAGCGGCGGATCCACCAGCGGCCGAACCGCACCGAGATCGTCGCCTGCCACCAATGGCTCGAGCGCGAGCTCGAGATCGTGCACGACGACGCCGTGGCCGTCGCGCTCGGCGCGGTCGCCGGCGAGACGCTGTTCGGGCCGTCGTTCCGCGTCGGCGCGGCGCGGGGCCAGGTGCTCGAGCTCGACGGCCGCCCGGTCGTGGCCACGATCCACCCCTCGGCGGTCCTGCGAGCGCCGTCCGGGGACGAGCGGGAGGCCGCCTTCGAGGGCCTCGTCGGCGACTTGGTCCGAGCGTGGGACCTCGCCAGCTGACGGGCGAGGCCCGCATCGGCTGCTCGGGCTGGTCGTACGACGACTGGCGGGGCGACGTGTACCCCGCCGACGCGCCACCGCGGACGTGGTTCGGCCACTACGCGCAGCTGTTCGACACCGTCGAGATCAACAACACCTTCTACCGGCTGCCCGACGAGTCGACCGTCGACGCCTGGGCCGCGCAGGCCCCGCCCGGCTTCCTCTACGCGTCGAAGGTCGGTCGCTTCGGCTCCCACCGCAAGAAGCTGCGCGATCCTGGGCCCTGGTTGGCCCGCCACCTCGAGCGCATCGAGCGGCTCGGAGCGCACGGCGGCCCCAACCTCCTCCAGCTCCCGCCGCGCTGGGGGCGCGACGCCGAGCGGCTCGACGGGTTCCTGGCCGTGGCGCCGCCGCGGATCCGCTGGGCCGTGGAGGTCCGGGACCCGAGCTGGCTCCACGACGAGGTGTACGAGGTGCTGGAGCGCCACCACGCGGCCCTCTGCATCCACGACCTCCTGCCCGACCACCCCTGGCGGCTCACCACGGGCTGGACCTACCTGCGCTTCCACGGCCCGCGCGCTCTGCGCGAGCCGTACCACGGTGCGTACGGGGCGAAGCGCCTCCGGCCGGTGGCCGAGCGGATCCGGTCCTGGCTCGAGGCGGGCACGGACGTCTACGCGTACTTCAACAACGACTGGCACGGGAACGCCGTCCGAGACGCCACCTGGCTCCGCGACGAGGTGGCGCAGAAAATTTCCCGGATCGGGGTTTAGGCCCCGGGGGCGCTGGTTAGGAAGCCGGTCGTCGGCGCAGGACTTCCGCCCGCCCCTGTCCGACACCCCGGAGCCCGGCCCTCGAGGCCGGGCTCCGCCGCGTCGGGGCGGCGGCCCTAGCCCCGCTCGTTGGCGTGGGCGATGGCGTCGAGGGCGATGTGGAGCACGTGCTCGTCGACCAGGCGGTACTCGACCTCCCGCCCCCGCCGGCTCCCCGTGATGACCTTGGCCTCCCGGAGGGTCCGGAGGTGCTGGCTCACCAGCGGCTGGGTCACCCGGAGCGCGTCCACGAGGTCGTGCACGCACCGCGGCTCGCCGTCCTGGAGCTCCTGCACGATCGCCAGCCGCAGCGGCGACGCGAGCGCCCGCAGGAGCCGCGCCCCCGCCTCGAGCTCAGGATCAGCTGCCATCGTCGAGAGTCTGCCGCGGCGGTCCGCCGTAGGGTTCGCCCGGGCCGCTAGCTCAACTGGCAGAGCACCGGGCTTTTACCCCGTGAAATCCGGGTTCGACCCCCGGGCGGCCCACCCATCAGCCACGGAGGCGGTACCACTCACCGCGGGCAGCGGTGCGCCGCCGATGGCAGTTGGCACACACGACCTCGCACTTGTCGATCTCGGCCAGGATCGCCGGAAGCTCCGCGATCTGAACGAGTCGGCTGACGCTCGCGAGCTTGTCCCGGAGATGATCGAACTCCAGCACGACGATGTCGTCCTCGCCGCAGTCGACGCACGGGTGTGAACGCAAGTAGGCAATGACGAAGTCTCGGTTGGCAGCCCGGCGATCGCGCACCCGACGTCGGATCTGGGCCATGTGTCGGTCCCAGTTGGCGTAGTGGTACGCCTTGTTGCAGTCCCGGCACGAGTACTGACGGCCATCCTTCGCCTTCTTCAGCCGGTTGCACTCCGTCAACGGCTTCAGCTGCTTGCAGGTGCAGCAGACCTTGGCATCCCCGACGCCGGGCAGGCGCGCGCCCAACAGGGGCTCCTCACGGTCACGTTGGGGAAGGTGCGCGAGCCTACGATCGGGGTGTGACGATGCAGAGCGAGCCGGCGCCGGACCTGGACCACCTCGATCGGATCGAGGCGGAGCTGGCGGACGTGGCCCGGGCGCTCGAGCGGCTCGACGAGGGCACCTACGGCACGTGCGAGGTGTGCGGGCAGGCCCTGCCCGACGAGCTGCTCGGGACGGCGCCGGCGTCCCGGTGGTGCGCCGAGCACACCACGCCGGGCTGATCAGCCCTCGTCGACCTCGTCGTCGGTGAGCTGCTTGGCGATGAGGAACCCGTAGGCCCGCTCGGTCCTCGGGTAGCGGTTGGCGAGCTCCCAGAACTCCGGCGTGTGCCCGGCATGGACCAGGTGGGCGAGCTCGTGGACGATGACGGCGTCGAGCACCCACTGCGGGAAGCCCGAGATGCGGTCGGACAGGCGGATCTCGCGCGTGGACGGCGTGCACGAGCCCCAGCGCTGGGCCTGGTTCGACACGAAGCGGATCGAGACGGGCTCCGGCAGGTCGTAGCGCAGGGCCAGGGTGCGGGCCCGGGCCGGGAGGTCGACCGCCTCGGAGATCCGCCGTCGCTCGAGCCGGGCGACGAGGGTGGCGACGTACTCCTCCTCCTCGGCCTTCGTCATGTACGTGGGCATGCGGACCACGACCTTGTTCGCCCCGACGAGCGACGCGGTGACCGTCTTGCGCCGCTTCGACGACCGGATCACCTCGACCTCGAGGGGCGGCAGCGGCGACGGGCCGTCGACCTCGAGCTCCGCCGCACCGACCGCCGGCCGGAGCTCGTCGTCCTCGAGGGTGGACCACAGCGTCTCCACCTCGCTCACCGTAGTGACGCGGTCTGACAGGGCCGCGGCATCGTCGTCAGAGCTGGCTGGGGATCGTCAGCTCGTCGGGGTCGACGAGGACGACGCGCTCGCCGAGGCGGGTCGGGCCGTCGGGGCCGACGTCGACCCAGCGGCCACCGAGGTTCGGCAGTCGCTCGAACGGCTCCCCGAACGCGCCCTCGAGGACGTAGACGAGGCCGCCGTGGGTGACCGCGATGGCCTCCCCCCCGGCGACGAGGTCGTGGATGCGCACGAGCGCCCCGGTCGCCCGGACGAGCAGGTCCTCGTCGGGCTCCCAGCCGTCCGGGCGGCGCCGGTCGTCGAGGTAGCCGGGCCAGCCGGCCTCGATGTCGACCCGCGTGAGGCCCTGCCAGTCGCCGGCGTGGCGCTCACGCAGGTCCGGGTCGACGACGACCGGCCCCACGCCGAGCTCCCCGGCCAGGATCACCGCCGTGTCGAGGGCCCGCACGAGGTCCGAGGCCACGATGGCGTCCACGACCCCGAGGGCCCGCGCCGCGTGGTGGGCCTGGGCTCGGCCCAGGTCGGTCAGCGGCGGGTCGGCCTGCCCCTGCCAGCGGCCGTCGGCGTTCCACTCGGACTGACCGTGGCGCACGAGGAGGACCCTGGTCACCCGGGCGAACCTACCGGCGCGGGCTGTCCTGTCGTCCCACTTCGGTCGTCGCTGCGCTCCTCGGCCTCCGCGGGTGCCTCCGCGCGGGTCGGCGAAGCCGCCCGGCGGCGGCCTTCGACCGGGGAAAGGTGGCGTCGCTACGCTCGATCCGTGGTCGTCCTGCGCCTGTTCGCCGCGGCCCGCGAGGCGGCCGGGGCCGGGCGGGACGAGGTGCCCGGGGCGACGGTCGGCGCCG
>DATFFY010000227.1:0-2175 GCA_035249805.1 Acidimicrobiales bacterium
CCCGACCGCCGGGCCGCCTTCGTGCTGACGCAGGTGCTCGGGCTGCCCTACGCGGAGGCCGCGGCCGTGTGCGACGTGCCGATCGGCACCATCCGCTCCCGCGTGGCCCGCGCCCGGGCCGACCTCCTCGACGCGCTGGCCGACGACACCCATGCGGCGGGCGCGCCCGGCTCGTGACGCCCCACTAGGCCTCCAGGAGGGCGAGGAGCTCGTCGTGGACGAGCCCGTTGGTGCCCAGGCCGCTGCCCCCCTCGATCGTGGCGGCGCCCGTGAGGTCGGTGAAGCGCCCGCCCGCCTCGGCGAGGAGCACGGGCATCGGCCCGACGTCGTAGGGCGCGACGATGGGGTCGACCATCGCGGCGACCCGGCCGGTGGCGACGAGGGCATAGCCGTAGCCGTCGCCCCAGGTGCGGAGGACGGCCCCGGCACCGGCGACCGCCGCCACCTGCGCGGGTCGCCACGACTCGAACGAGCTCGACATCACGTACGCGCCGTCCAGGCTCGGGGCCGCGTTGACCCGGGCCGGACCCCGCTCGGACCAGCAGCCCCGGCCCCGTCCCGCCCACACGGTCTCGGCCAGCGCCGGGAGGTGGACGACACCGACCGCGATGCCGTGCTCGTCCTCGAGCGCGAGCAGCGTGGAGTACAGCGGCACGCCGCAGGTGAACGCCTTGGTGCCGTCGATGGGGTCGATGATCCACCGCCGCCCCGACGACGAGGCGCGGGGCGCCTCCTCCTCGCCGAGGACGCCGTCGTCGGGGCACGCCGCCTGGAGCGCCTCCCGCAGGAAGCGCTCCGCATCGCGGTCGGCGGCGGTCACCGGCGTGCCGTCGCCCTTGCGCTCGACCGCCAGGTCGTCGTCGCGGAACCAGCGCAAGGTGCGGTCGCCCGCGGCGCGTGCGAGGCCGACGGCGAGGTCGAGCGTGGCCTGGTCGACGGGGGGCACGGTCACCGGGCGAGTCTCGCGCGGCTGCAACACTCGCGATCGTGGCGCTCGGACACGACCACGGCCACGAGCGGCCGTCGATGGCGGCCCTGACGAGCGGGCTCACGCGCCGCGTCCTCACCGGTGTCATCGCCGCCGTGCTGCTGGCGACGCTCGTCGGGCTCGTCCTCCTGTGGCCCGACGGGGACCGCGACATCACCGCGCCAGAGCTCGGCTTCACGGGCGAGCTCGTCGACGCGGAGGTCACCCTCGCGGACGTCGTCCCGTGCGCCGGCACCACCGAGGTCGACGGGATCCTCTGCACCGAGGTGTCGTTCCACGTCTCCAACGGACCGACCGAGGGCGACGCGGCGGCCTTCCAGGTGCCGATCACCGACGCGTCGGTGTCCTTCGAGGAGGGCGACGGGATCGTCCTGATCTACGAGGCCGCCAACGAGCCGCAGTTCCAGTACCGGTTCAGCGACTTCCAGCGGCGCACGCCGCTCACGGTGCTGTGGATCCTGTTCGTCGGCGCCGTCGTCGCCCTCGGGCGCTGGCAGGGGGTGCGGGCCCTCGTCGGGCTGCTCGTCACCGGCGTGGTCATGGTGGGCTTCCTGTTCCCGTCGATCCTCGACGGCCACGACCCGACCGCGGTCGCCCTCGTGTCGGCCTCCGTGATCGGGGTCGTCGCCCTCTACCTCACCCACGGCGTGTCCGAGCGCACCACGGTCGCGCTCCTCGGCACGTTCGGTGCGCTCGCGCTCACGGCGGTGCTGGCGGCGGTGTTCTCCGCGGCGGCGCACTTCACCGGCTTCGGCACCGAGGACGCCTTCTACCTGCAGGTGGCGGCGTCGAGCGTCGACATCAAGGGCCTCGTGCTGGCCGGGATCATCATCGGCAGCCTCGGGGTGCTGGACGACGTGACGGTCACGCAGGTCTCCGCGGTGTGGCAGCTGCGCATGGCCAACCCGTCGTACCGGGTCCGCGAGCTGTACGGGGCCGCGGTCCGCATCGGCCGGGACCACATCGCCTCGACCGTGAACACCCTCGTGCTGGCCTACGCCGGCGCGTCGCTCCCGCTCCTGCTCGTGTACACGCAGGCCGGGCGCCGCCTCAGCGACGTCGCCACGGGCGAGCTCGTGGCCGTCGAGATCGTGCGCACGCTCGTCGGCTCGATCGGCCTGGTCGCGGCCGTGCCCATCACCACGGCGCTCGCCGCGATCGTGGCCGTGCGCGGGGGCGACGGGGGA
>DATFFY010000228.1:0-2606 GCA_035249805.1 Acidimicrobiales bacterium
CCCGACCGCCCCGTGCCCGACGAGGTCGAGGCGCCCGAGCACGTGACGGTGCTCCGCCCCGGGACGAACACAGGCTTCGCCGGCGGCTGCAACCTCGCCATCGCGGCCCTCGACGGCGCGTCGGCCGTCATGCTCCTCAACAACGACGCGGTCCTCGACGGCGACGGGATCGAGCGGCTCGTCGACCGGTTGCGGGAGGACGTCGCCATCGGCGCGGTCGTGCCCAAGGTCGTGTTCGAAGGCCGCTTCCACGAGCTCGAGGTCGAGGCAGCCGCGACCTGGCGACCGGGGCGGGGCGACGACCGCGAGCTGGCCTGGCAGCCGCGGCGCATCGAGGTCGGCGGCGAGGACGTGACGGACCGCTGCCAGCTGGTCCAGGGCTTCTGGGAGCCCGGCCGCGGCGGCCGCTGGGCGGGGGAGCGGGCCCTGCTGCGGGTCCCCGCGATCGACGGCGCCACGACCGTCCGGATCCAGCTGGCCACGCCGCCGCGGCAGGTCGTCGAGCTGACCGTGAACGGCCGGCACACCGCGTGGGTGGCCCCCGGCGTGGGATGGGCCGAGGTGGCCCTCGACGACGAGCCCGCCACCGTGATCGCCAACGTGGGCAACGTCCGGCGGGCCGATGGCTACGGCCTCGACGTCGGCCGGTTCGAGGCGGACCGCGGGCAGCACGACGAGGCGAGGGAGGTCGAGGCGTGGTGCGGCGGCGCCGTCGTGCTCCGGGACGCCTACCTGCGCGACGTCGGGCCCTTCGACGAGCGGCTCTTCCTCTACTACGAGGACCTGGAGCTCTCGCTCCGTGGGGCGGCCCGGGGCTGGCGCTTCGTCTACGAGCCGTCCGTGCTCGTCGAGCACCGCGTGGGGAGCGCCGCCGGTGCGGACGCGAGCCGGTCCGAGCGGCTGAAGGAGCGCAACCGGCTCCTCGTCCTGGCCCGCCACGGCTCGCTGCGCCGGCTCCTCGTCGAGCTCGTCCGCTTCGTGGGGGTGACGTTGGCCTACGCCCGCCGGGAGATCCTGGCCCCGCCGCTCCGGGGTGAGGCGCCGTGCGGCTGGCTCGTCAAGGTGCGGGGCCTGGCGCTCGGCGGCGTCCTGGCCGGACTTCCGGGGATGCTGCGGAGCCGGTGGGAGGATCGCCGGGCCCGGTGATCCCGGGTCGGAATTCGGCCCCTGGCCTGATTGTTGACCCCACAGATAGGCTTTTCCTCCCCGAAGCATCGAAGGACGTCCTGATGCCCACCTTCCGTGATCTCCTGGCCGCCGCGAAGGCGGCGATCCGCGAGGTCGACACCGCCGAGGCCGACGCCGCCCGGAAGCGCCCCGGCACGGTCGTCCTCGACGTGCGCGAGCCCGACGAGTTCGAGCAGGGTGCCATCCCCGGCTCGCTGCACATCGTGCGGGGCCAGCTCGAGGGCTCCGCCGAGGGCCGCATCCCGGACAAGGACACCCCCATCGTCGTGCTCTGCGCCTCGGGCAACCGGTCGGCGTTCGCGGCCAAGACGCTCGGCGAGCTCGGGTACACCGACGTCGTCTCGATGGCCGGAGGCTTCAACAAGTGGAAGGACGACGGCCTCGAGTGGGCCGCGCCGAAGAACCTGACCGCCGACCAGCGCAGCCGATACCAGCGCCACCTGCTGCTGCCCGAGGTGGACGTGGCCGGCCAGCAGAAGCTCCTCGAGTCGCGCGTCCTGCTGCTCGGGGCCGGCGGCCTCGGCTCGCCCGCCGCGCTGTACCTCGCCGCGGCCGGCGTGGGCACGCTCGGCATCATCGACATGGACGTCGTCGACGAATCGAACCTCCAGCGCCAGATCCTCCACAACATGGAGCGGATCGGGGACCGCAAGGTCGACTCGGCCAAGAAGACCCTGACCCTGCTGAACCCCGACGTCGACGTCGTGTCGTACGACGTGCGCCTCGGTGCCGACAACGTGATGGACATCCTCGGCGACGGCTGGGACGTCATCGTCGACGGCACGGACAACTTCCCGACGCGGTTCCTCGTGAACGACGCGTCGGTCAAGCTCGGCATCCCCGTCGTGCACGGCTCGATCTTCCGCTTCGAGGGGATGGTCACGGTCTTCGACCCCAAGAACGGCCCGACCTACCGGGACATGGTCCCCGAGCCGCCGCCCGCCGAGATGGCGCCGAGCTGTGCCGAGGCCGGCGTGCTGGGCGTCCTCCCCGGCATCGTCGGGTCGATCCAGGCCATCGAGGCGATCAAGCTCCTGCTCGACCTCGGCGAGCCGCTCGTCGGCCGCCTGCTCGCGTACGACAGCCTCGAGCAGTCCTTCCGCGAGTACAAGGTGCGCAGGGACCCGGCCAACGAGATCACCTGGGAGAACCGGGACCGCATCACGGTGGCGGAGCTCGACGAGCACTGCATGCCGCACCCCCTGCAGCCGCCCGCCTGACCGGCGGGGTCAGCCCGCGTCCATCGACCCGAGGGCGCGGCGGGCCGCGTCCAGGCGAGCGGTGCGCTGCAGCGCGGCCCGCTCCTGCTGCAGCTGCACGAACAGCAAGCGCGCCGCGAGCAGGCGCAGGTCGTCGAAGGGCGTGAGCGGCGGGACCTCGACGGTGGCGCAGCCGATCGGCGCGAGCCCGTCGCTGGG
>DATFFY010000229.1:0-3192 GCA_035249805.1 Acidimicrobiales bacterium
GGCGCCGCCGCCCGGTGCCACGCGCTCACGCCGACCTGCTCCACCCCGCCGTGGGCCGTGATCGCAGCCACGGTGTCGAGGGCCGCGCGCGCGGTGCCGCCGGGCACCGCGTGCCAGCACTGCTCCAAGGTGACGGCGACTCGCATCACGGTGCTGGGGAGTCTGACATGCGCCCCGGTAGGGTCTTCGGCTCATGAAGGTCCTCGTCACGGGTAGCGCCGGACTCATCGGATCCGAGGCCGTCGAGTTCTTCGACGCCCGTGGTTGCGACGTCCACGGCGTCGACAACAACCAGCGGGCCGACTTCTTCGGTCCGGCCGGGGACACCACCTGGAACCGGCAGCGCCTCGAGGCCACCTGCCGGCACTACACCCACCACGGCCTGGACATCCGGGACCGCGAGGGCGTGGATCAGCTCCTGCGCCAGGGGTTCGACCTGGTCGTCCACGCCGCCGCGCAGCCCAGCCACGACCTCGCCGCCCGTCGCCCGTTCGACGACTTCGACGTGAACGCCGTCGGCACCCTGAACCTCCTCGAGGCCACGCGCCGCCACGCGCCGGAGGCGGTCTTCATCACCGTGTCGACCAACAAGGTCTACGGCGACAACCCGAACCGCCTGCCCCTCGTCGAGCTCGAGACACGCTACGACTACGCCGACCCCGCCGACGAGCAGGGCATCGACGAGGGGATGTCCATCGAGGGCTGCACGCACTCGCTGTTCGGGGTGTCGAAGGTCGCCGCCGACGTCGCCACGCAGGAGTACGGCCGGTACTTCGGCATGCGCACCGCAGCCTTCCGCGGCGGCTGCCTCACCGGCCCGCACCACTCGGGCGTCGAGCTGCACGGGTTCCTCAGCTACCTCGTGCACACGGCGCTGCGCGAGGGCGACTACACGATCTTCGGCTACAAGGGGAAGCAGGTCCGCGACCAGATCCACTCGGCCGACGTCATCAGCGCGTTCTGGGAGTTCGCTCAGGAACCGCGGCCCGGCGGCGAGGTGTACAACCTCGGCGGCGGCAAGGCGAACGCCGCGAGCCTCCTCGAGTGCGTCGACCTGATCGCGGACGCGAGCGGCGGCATGCGACCGAAGCTGACCTACGACGACCAGGCCAGGGTCGGGGACCACATCTGCTACTACACCGACATGGCCAAGTTCCGGGACCACTACCCGGGATGGCGCGTGGAGCACGACCTGCCGTCGATCGTGGAGCAGATGGTCGACGCCGTCCGCGCCCAGGCCGGCTGACGGCACGTGCGCGTCACGCTGCTCAACCAGTTCTACGCGCCGGACATCAGCCCCACCGCGCAGCTCGCCGCGTCCCTGGCCGAGCACCGCGCCGAGCAGGGCGACGAGGTCACGGTCATCGCGGGGCGGGCCGGCTACCTGGAGGGGCTCGGCGGTCCGCCGACCGCGGCCTCCGGCCGGGTGCGGGTGCGTCGCGTGTGGACGCCGGACCTGGGCCGGGCGTCGGTGGCCCGCCGGCTCCTCGGGTACGTCGCCTACCTCGTGGGGGCCAGCGCGCGGGTGCTGCTGCTGCCGGCCCAGGACGTGATCGTCGCCATGACGACCCCGCCCTTCGTGGTGGTCCTCGCCCTCGCCCACAAGGCGCTCCACAGACGGACCCGCGTGGTGCTCTGGAGCATGGACTGCTACCCCGATGCCGCGGAGCGCTTCGGCGAGCTGCGACCCGGCGGCGTCGTCAGCCGGTTCCTCCGGGCGCTCAACCGGACCGTGTTCCGCCGCCTCGACCACCTCGTCGTGCTCGACCGGGCGATGGGCGACCTGCTCACCTCGCAGTACGGCGCCGGCCCCGGCCGACCCGAGACGTCGGTCATCCCCAACTGGGAGCGGGCGGCGCTGTTCCCGCCCGACGCCCGCCCGGAGCCCTGGGCCGGCTGGGCCGACCTGCCGACGGAAGGGCGCATCGTCGTGCTCTACCTCGGCAACCTCGGCGTGGGCCACCGGTTCGACACCGTCGTCGACGCGGCCGAGCGGCTCGGCGACGAGGCGCTGTTCGTGTTCATCGGCGGGGGGGCCCGGCGCGAGGAGCTCGAGGCCACCCTCGACCGGCGGGGCGTCACGAACGTCGTCGTCCGCGACTACCTGCCGAAGGAGGTGACGAGCGCAGTGATGGCCGGCGCCGACGCGGCGCTCATCACCCTGGACGAGCGCTCCCTCGGCGTGATGAGCCCGTCGAAGCTGCACGCCAACCTCGCCGCCGGCCTGCCGATCCTGTACATCGGCCCCGTCGGCAGCAACGTGGACGACGCGATCGAGCGGTTCCGGTGCGGCACGAGCCTCCGCGAGGGCGATGTCGACGGCCTCGTCGAGGCGGTGCGGGCCCTACGAGGGCCCGACGCGGACGACGTCCGCCGGCGGGCCCGCAAGGGCTTCGACGAGGCCTACCGCGACAGCGCCACGCTCCCCCGCTTCGACGCGATCCTCGACAGCTGACCGGCGCCAGCCGCAGCCGGAGTGGGGCATGTCACAGTCCCAGGCGCTGCTTGAAGTAGGCGGCCGTCTTCTCGAGGCCCTCGCGGAGATCGACGGTCGGGTGCCAGTCGAGCAGGGTGCGGGCCTTGGTGATGTCGGGCTGGCGCTGCATCGGATCGTCGACCGGGAGCGGCTCCCACGCCAGCTCGTCGCCCTTGCCCGTGACCTCGAGGACCATCTCGGCCAGCTCGAGGATCGTGCGCTCGTGGGTGCTCCCGATGTTGACCGGCGTCGTGACGTCGCTGTCGAGGAGCTTGAGCCAGCCGGCGATCTGGTCGTCCACGTAGGTGAACGAACGCGTCTGCGACCCGTCGCCGTAGATCGTGATCGGCTTCCCCGAAAGGGCCTGCACGAGGAAGTTCGACACGGCCCGACCGTCGTCGGGCCGCATGTGCGGACCGAACGTGTTGAAGATCCGGACGATGCGCACGTCGATCCCGTGGAAGCGGTGGTAGGCCATCGTCATGGCCTCGGCGTAGCGCTTCGCCTCGTCGTAGACACCCCGGGGCCCGATCGGGTTGACGTTGCCCCAATAGGTCTCGGGCTGCGGGTGGACGAGCGGGTCGCCGTAGACCTCGCTCGTGGAGGCGAGGAAGAACTTGGCGTCCTTCGCCTTCGCCAGCCCGAGGGCGTTGTGGGTGCCGAGACCCCCCACCTTGAGGATCTGGATCGGTATGCGCTCGAAGTCGACCGGCGAC
>DATFFY010000230.1:0-2465 GCA_035249805.1 Acidimicrobiales bacterium
CGGGACGATGCGCTCGGCCAGCGCGCCGGCGAGCTGCTCGGCCCGCCCCCGGACGGCCGCGAGCACGTCGCGCTCCTGGATGAGCCGGAGGTGGCGGAGCGCGACGGCGGCGGCCAGCGCGTTCCCCCCGTAGGAGTGCCCGTGGTACAGCGTCCGCTCCGACAGGTCCTCGCCGAGGAAGGCCTCGAAGACGGCCCCGGACGCGACCGTGGCCGAGAGGGGCAGGTACCCACCGGTGATGCCCTTGCCGAGGCACAGGAGGTCGGGCCGCACGCCGCACTGCTCGACCGCGAACAGCGTCCCGGTGCGCCCGAAGCCGGTGGCCACCTCGTCGCAGATCAGCAGCACGTCGTGACGGCGGCACGCCGCCGCGAGGCCGGCCAGGAACTCGGGCGACGAACGGGCCATGCCCGCCGCGCCCTGGACGAGCGGCTCGACCACGACGGCGGCCAGGCGGTGGCCCTCGGCGGCGAGGGCCGCCTCCGCGGCCGTCAGGTCGCCGTAGGGAGCCCGCACGACCGGGAACCGGAGCGGGTCGAAGACGTCCGTGCCGAAGCCGCCGTCGCCGACGGACAGCGAGCCGATGGTGTCGCCGTGGTAGGCGCCGGTGAAGGCGAGGTAGCGATCGCGCCCGGGCACGCCCCGGTTGGTCCAGTGCTGGAACGCGACCTTGAGCGCCTGCTCCACCGCCGCCGCCCCGTCGCTGGCGAACAGGACGTGCGGCTCGTCGACCGGCACGACCTCGGCGAGCGCCTCGGCGAGCTCCACGACGACGGCGTTGCCGTTGCCGAGCAGCGTGGAGTGGGCGACGCGGTCGAGCTGGGCCCGGATGGCCTCGTCGAGCTCCGGCACCCGGTGGCCGAGCGTGGTGACCCACAGGGAGCTGATCGCGTCGAGGTACCGACGGCCCTCGACGTCGATGAGCTCCCGCCCCTCGGCGCGATCCACGACGATCGGCGCGTTGTCGGCGTAGGCGGCCATCTGCGTGAACCCGTGCCACACGACCCGCGCGTCCCGAGCCACCCAGGCGCTGTGGTCGTCGGCCATCCGGCGAGCGTAGGGGGCGGCAGTGGGCCCAGCCCCCCTCGGGAGGCCCGCCGGCCGTACGATCCGCGGGTGCAGGCCACGCCCGCCAGCCGCGTCGACCGCACCCCCGCCTGGGCCTTCGCCGCCGTCGGTGTCGCGACCGCGGTGCTCGCCTGGCTGCGCCTCTCCCCCACCACCCGCGCCACGCTGTGGGCCGAGGACGGGCGCGAGTTCCTGGGCGACCGATTGCGGGAGGGCCCGCTGCAGTCGTGGTTGGACGTGTACGCCGGCTACCTCCATGCCGTCCCGCGCGCGATGGCCGACGCGGTGGTCTCGTTCCTGCCGGTCGATCGCTACGCGCTCGGCATGGCGGCGCTGTCCTGCGCGGTCGTCGGCCTCGTCGCCGCGCTCGTGGTCCGCTGCAGCGCCGACGTCGTGCAGTGGCTCCCGGGCCGCGTCGCCCTCGGGCTGGCCACCGCGCTGCTCCCCGCCGTGCCCGTCGAGGTGCTGGGCAACGCGGCCAACGTGCACTGGGCGTTCCTCTGGCTCGCGCCCTGGCTCCTCCTGGCGTCGCCCCGCTCGGACCGCGAGGCCGTCGGCCTCGGCGGGATCGGGCTGGTCGCCGCGCTCACGGAGCTCCAGGTGGCCTGGTTCCTCCCCCTCGTGCTCCACCGCTGGTCCGACCGTCGCCGGTGGTGGGTGCGGGGCGGGGTCCTGCTCGGCCTCGTCGCCCAGGGGGTCGCCACCCTCGTCGCACCCCGGGGCGACGAGAACGACGGCGGGTGGGGCCTCCGCAGCATCGCCGAGGGCTACGTCGTCGACGCCGTGGCCAGCACGTGGACGGGGTCGGCGGAGGTGGTCGGCGACCTGGTCCGGGGGCACGGCCTCCTCCCCCTCCTGCTCACGGTGGTTCCCTTCGCGGCCGCCCTCGTGCTCGTGCTCCGACGCGGCGTCCGCGAGGAGCGCCTCGCCGCGGTCGCCCTGGCGCTGGGGTCGGTGGTGGTGTGGGCCGCGGCAGCGATCGTGAACCCCTGGGAGGGGCTCGGCTACCCGGGGTACACCGCCGCCCGTTGGCAGTCGTTCGCCCTGGTCCGGTACGGCGTGGTGCCCGCCTTGTTCCTCTTCGCCCTGGTCGTCCTGGCCGCGGCGACCCTCCGGCGGGAGGGGCGGCGCCTGCCGGCATGGGCCCTGCTCGGTGCCTTGGGCCTCGCCGCCGTCCTGTCCTTCGACGTGCCCCAGCGCACCAGGGACGACGGGCCGCGTTGGGAGGACGAGGTCGAGGGCGCCCGGGAGCGCTGCGCGACGGCCGCGCCAGACACCGAGATCGACGTGCCGGTCGCCCCGGAGGGCTGGTGGGTCGACCTGCGTTGCTCCCAGCTGGGTGACCCGTGAGTGGAGCGGACGACGGGATTCGAACCCGCGACCCCAACCTTGGCAAG
>DATFFY010000231.1:0-4233 GCA_035249805.1 Acidimicrobiales bacterium
GGCACGCTCGGCATCGGCGGCTTCACGAAGCTGGCGTCGTGGAGCACGCCCACGACGTCGGCGTGGCGGGCCAGCACGAGCTCGCCCGAGCGCAGCCGCGGGGGCGGGTCGACGCGGAGCCGGTCGAGGTGGACGTGCGGATCGTCCGAGCCCGGCGGGCGCGACAGCCGCTCGAAGAAGTCCGAGGGCAGCACGTCCACCGGCGGGCCTACAGGCGGGTCAGAGCGGTGCGACGGTGTTGAGGGCGAGGGCGTCCTCGAGCACGGCCAGGAGGCGGAGGACGGCCACGTCGCCGTGCTGCGGGCCGACGACCTGGAGGCCGACGGGCATGCCGTCGTCGGTGAAGCCGGCGCACACCGTGCCCGCCGGCGAGCGGGTCATGTTGAACGGGTACGTGAACGACACCCAGAACGGGGTGGCCTCGCCGTCGATCGAACCCTGCCCGCCCGGCGGCCCCGTCTGCCCACCGACCGTCGGCGTCAGGAGCAGCGACACCCCGTGGAAGAGCTCGACGAGCCGCAGGTTGAGCCGGTGGCCGTGGTCGAGGGACCGGAAGACGTCGGCGCCCGTGACCGGCACGCCGAAGCCCTCGATGAGCCTGCGGTGGTCGGGGTCGACCTTGTCCCAGTCCTCGGTGCCGTAGACGGCGTCGAGCTCGCGCAGGTTGGCGGCCATCGCCAGCGTCAGCCACGCCGGGGCGGGATCGGCGTCGAACACCTCGTCGATCTCCACGATCTCGGTCCCGAGCGCCTCGAGCCGCTTCACCGCGGCCTCGCACACCGACCGCACCTCGCGGTCGACCGGCGCGTAGCCGAGCGTGGGGGCCCAGCCCACGCGCCGGGGCGGGTGGAGCTCCTCGAGCGAGCGGCACCAGCTCGCATCGGGCATCGGGAGCGAGCGCAGGTCCGTCGGCTCGGGACCGACGACCGCATCGAGGGCCAGGGTCACCTCGCGGATGGTGCGGGCCATCGGGCCGCGGGTGGACAGCTCGGGCCAGTCCGGCGGGTGCGGTCCTCCGGAGGGGACGCGGCCGAGCGAGGGCTTGATGCCGGACAGCCCGCAGAGCGACGACGGGATGCGGATCGAGCCGCCCCCGTCGGACCCGGTGCACAGCGGCACCATGCCCGCCGCCACGGCCGCGGCCGAGCCGCCGGACGATCCCCCGACGCTGCGCTCGAGGTTCCACGGGTTCCGGGTCGCGCCGAAGGGCACGTTCGTGGTGTCGCCCTTGAACCCGAGCTCCGGCGTGTTCGTCTTGCCGACCACGATGCAGCCGGCGGCCCGCAGGCGCTCCACGAGGGCCGAGTCCCGGGTGGCCGGAGGGCTGCCGGCGAACACGGCCGAGCCCTGCGAGGTGACGAAGCCGGCGGCGTCCTCGAGGTCCTTCACCCCGATGGGGATGCCGGTGAGCGGGCCGATCTCCTCCCCCGCGGCGAGCCGCTCGTCGAGGACCGCGGCCTCGGCCAGCGCGGCGTCGCCGTCGACGGCGGTGAAGGCGTTGACGTGCGGGTCCACCTCGTCGATGCGCTCCAGCGCGACCGTCACGAGCTCGCGGGCAGCGACCTTGCGGGCGGCCACGTCGGCGGCCAGCGCCGCGATGGTGGTGCGGCGGAAGTCCATGTTGCCGGACGCTACTCCCGCGCACCCGACCGAGCTCTGTGTGCCGGACCCCGCGACAGTCGACGGATCCGGTGCACAGATCTTGGGGCTAGTAGCCGGCGTCGGTGTCGACCGGGCCGACGAGCTCGTCTCCCGCGATCCAGCGCCGCACGTTGTCGGCCACCCGGGTCCGGAGCAGGGGCTCGGCCATCGCGATCGTGTTCGCCGTGTGCGGCGTGACGATGCAGCGGGGCTCCGTCCAGAGCGGATGGCCGTCGGGCAGCGGTTCGGGGTCGGTCACGTCGAGGGCGGCACCCCCGATCTCGCCGGCGGCCAGCACCTCCACGAGGTCGTCGGTGACGACGTGCGGGCCGCGGGCGACGTTCACCACCCACCCGTCGGGATCCAGCATCCGCAGCCGGTGGGCGTCGACGATGCCGACCGTCTCCGGCGTGAGGGCGAGGGCGAGCACGAGCAGCAGGGTGCCGGGCAGCACGTCGTCGAGGGCCCCGGGCGGGACGACGGTCGCGCCGGCCAACGCATCCTGGCGGCGACGCACGACGGTGACGTCGCACTCGAAGGGGCCGAGGAGGCGGAGGAGCGACTCGGTGATGCCGCCACCGCCGAGGACGACGACCTTCGCGCCGAGCAGGTTGCGGCCCTCGCCGGTGCCCCAGGTGTCGGCGCGGGCGTAGCTCCCGATCCGGCGGAGCCCGGCCAGGCCGAGGGCGAGGGCGTGCTCGGCCACCGGCTCGGCGTACACGCCCTTGCCGCAGGTCCAGGTGCGGTCGCCGTAGCGGCGGATCACGTCCACGTAGGTCTCCACGCCCGCCCACGGGAGCTGGACCCACGTCAGCTGCCGGTGCTGCTCGAGGATGGCGGTGAGGCCGGCCGGGTCGGCGTGGTGGCCCCACACGAGCGCACCGGCCTCCTCGGCGGGGACGACGACGCCGCCACCCTCCTCCACCGCGCCGTCGAGCCAGCGCCGCGTGCCCTTCGGCTCGACGGCGATCGCTTGCTTGGGAGGCTGCACGAGGCGGATCCTAGGAACGGTCGAGCGCAGGCCGGAGCCGGGCGGCTTCGCCGACCGCGCGAAGGCACTTGCGGAGGCGAGCCCAGCGCCGCAGGCGCCCGCGACCGGAGCACGCATCAGCGCCGCTCAGTCGCAACAGGAGTCGCGCCAGCCGCAGGAGCAGCGGTAGTGGGCGTGCTCGGGGCGCAGCTCGCCGCCGCACAGGGGGCAGCACGGGAACGTGCCGAGCGGGTTGCGGACGATGCGGCAGGTCGCGGGCTCGTCGCCGACCGCGTCGAAGGGCAGCTCCAGCTCCTCGAAGTCCCAGGCGAGCGCGGGCGTGGTCCGTCCCATGGCCGGGTGGAGGGTACGGAATCGCCCACGAAAGGTCGAGGATGCGATGCTCGGCCGGATGTCCCCGCCGCCCTCCCCCGACGACGCGGTCGTCGAGGAGGGTGTCGACGCCCTCGAGGGGGGAGACCGCCCGCTCCGCGGCGGCGCGGCCCGCGCCGCGCTCCGCCACCGCACGTTCCGGCGGGTGTTCACCGGCGCGTTCCTGTCGAACATCGGCAGCTGGATGCAGAACGTCGTGCTCGGCGCGCTCGCCTACGACCTCACCGGCTCGCCCACGTTCGTCGGGGTCCTCCTCTTCGCCCAGCTCGGCCCGCTCCTGCTCTTCTCGATGGTCGGCGGCCTGCTCGCGGACGTGGTCGACCGTCGGCGCCTCCTCATCACCGTCTCGGTCCTGCAGGGCCTCCTGTCGCTGGCGCTCGCGTGGGTGGCGCGGGGCGACGACCCGTCCCGGATCTCGCTCGTGGTCATCGTGTTCCTCATCGGCATGGGCCAGGCCGTGTTCGGACCGACGTACAGCGCGCTGCTGCCCTCGCTCGTCGGCGACGAGGACCTGCCTGGTGCCATCTCGCTGAACTCCGCGCAGATGAACGGCTCGCGGGTGATCGGCCCGGCCATCGCGAGCCTCGTCGACGCCAAGGTCGGCGCCAGCGCGGTCTTCACCGTGAACGCGGCGTCGTACCTCCTCGTCATCTACTCGCTGCTGACCGTGCGGCTGCCCGCGCCGGTGCTCGACGGATCGGGCGGGCAGGGGCTGCGCCGGCTCGCCGCCGGGTTCCACTTCGCCAAGCGGGACCGCGTCGTCGGGCGCGCCCTGCTCACCTGCTTCGTGTTCTCGCTCCTCGCGCTGCCGTTCATCGGCCAGCTTCCGACGCTGGCCGATCGCAACCTCGGGATCGACCCCCGCAGCACCGAGTACGGGCTCCTGTACACCTGCTTCGGCGCCGGGGCGATGATCGGGGCGCTGTCGATCGGCACCGTCCTGTCCACCCGCCGGATGGTCGACGTCGTGCGAGTCGGGCTCGCTGCGTTCGCCGTGGCGCTCGCCGTCTTCTCGCTCGAGCGGTCGCCCGCCCTCGCCTATCCGACGATCCTCGTGGTCGGGCTGTTCTACTTCGCCGTCATCACCTCGCTGTCGACGGTGCTGCAGCAGCGCCTCGACGAGCGAAGCCGCGGGCGCGTGATGGCGCTCTGGATCATGTGCTTCGGCGGGACCGTGCCCCTCGGCAACCTCATCGCCGGGCCGGTCATCGAAGCGACCAGCGTCACCA
>DATFFY010000232.1:0-5514 GCA_035249805.1 Acidimicrobiales bacterium
CCGCGGGCGTACCTCGACGACGGTCCGCCGGCCACCACCCGCCGGGCCGGCCGCGACGGGGTCACGACGACATCGACCCTCCCAGAGGTCCTGACCGGCCTCGCCACCGGCGGCGACGGGTCGGGCAGCGCGGTCGAGGCCGACGACGAGCCGACGACCACGACCACGGCTCCGCCGCTGCTCGAGGTGACGGTGGGCGCCGGCAGCACGCTCGGCCTCGGCGTCGGCGATCGGTGCACCGGGCTCGAGCTGTTCGGCGCCACGCTGGGCTGCCCGCCCGACACCGCGGACGAGGGCCTCACCCTCGACGTCGACTCCGCCCTCCTCCCCGGCAGCTGACCACCCCCCATCCCATCGTTCTCGCGACGCAGGGCACACACTTCTGTACGTCAGCCGTCGCGGGAACGGGTGGTCGTCAGCGGCGGCGCCAGGTGGGCCCGCTCGGGGTGTCGACGATCTCGACGCCCTCGTCGGCCAGCTCGTCGCGGATGCGGTCCGCGGCGGCGAAGTCCTTGGCCGCGCGGGCGGCCTCACGATCGGCGACGAGCCCGTCGATCCGCGGGTCCGAGCCGGAGTCGTCCCCGCCAGGGGCGACCGCGTCGGCGAGGGCGAAGCCGAGGGCCCGATCCGCGTCGAGCAGCACGGCCCACCTGTCGGCCGGAGCGAGCGACTCGTCCTTCGCCACCTCCGAGATCACGGCGAGGGCCTGCGGGGCGTTGAGGTCGTCGGCCAGCGCCGACCAGAAGCGGCGGCGGTTCGCCTCGACACCGGCCCGGTCCACCACCTCGCCGCCCGCGTCCCGGGCCGCGACGGCGTGCCCGATCAACCGTCGCAGCGCGACGCCGGCCGCCTCGACGGCCTCGAAGCTGAAGGCCTGCTGCTGCCGGTAGTGGCCCTGGAGGAAGAAGTAGCGGAAGGCCAGCGGGTCGATGCCGCGCTCGACGAGCGAGTCGACGACCAGGACGTCGCCCTTCGACTTCGAGATCTTCGCCCCGGCGAGGTCGAGGAACTCGTTGTGCACCCACCAGCCGACCCACGGGTGGACGCCGAGGCCGCACTCGCTCTGGGCCACCTCGTTCGTGTGGTGGACGCGCACGTGGTCCACCCCCCCGCCGTGGATGTCGAACTGGCGGCCGAGGTACTTGGTGGCCATCGCCGAGCACTCGATGTGCCAGCCGGGGAACCCACGGCCCCACGGCGAGTCCCACTCCTGCTGGCGGACGACGCCGGGGGGCGTGCGCTTCCACAGCGCGAAGTCGGCGGGGTGGCGCTTGGCCTCGACGTGCTCGACCCGTCCGCTCGTCTCGAGCTCGTCGAGATCGATGCGGGCGAAGTCCGCGTAGGCCGGGAAGGTCGAGACGTCGAAGTACACGCCGTCGTCGATGACGTAGGTGTGGCCCTTCGCCTCGAGGGCGCGGATGAGCTCGATCTGCTCGTCGATGTGATCGGCCGCCCGAGGGCGGACGTCGGGTTCGAGGCAGCCGAGCCGGGCCCGGTCCTCGGCCCACTGCTGCGTGTAGAAGGCGGCGATCTCCGCCGCGGTCTGCCCCGTCCTCGCCGCCGCGGCCTCGATCTTGTCCTCGCCCTCGTCGGCGTCGGACACGAGGTGGCCCACGTCGGTGATGTTCGTGACGTAGGTGACGTCGTACCCCGCCGCGAGCAGCACCCTCCGGAGGAGGTCGGGCAGGAGCTGGCTGCGCATGTTGCCGAGGTGCTGGGGCGCGTACACGGTCGGCCCGCAGCTGTAGAACCCCACCCGTGGCGGGTCGAGCGGGACGAACGGGCGGACCTCCCGCGTGCGCGTGTCGTACAGGCGCAGATCCTCGAGGCCGGGCGCGGGCGTCGGCAGGTCGCTCACCCGGAGATCATCGCACCCGACGAGTTCTGGCCCGATCGCGCCACCGCCGGCGGTGGCCGGTCCGGGCCAGAAGTCGTCGGTCAGGCCTTCAGCGCGACGGCGCGGTAGCCGCGGAGGACGAAGTGGTCGCGGTGGACCGGCTCCTGCGCCAGCTCGAGCCCCGGGAACCGCCGGGTCAGCGCCTTGAACGCCTCCTGCCCCTCGAGCCGGGCCAGCGCGGCGCCGAGGCAGTAGTGGATGCCGTGGCTGAACGTGAGCTGCTGCACGTCGGGCCGTGCGATGTCGAGCTCGTCGGGGTCGGTGAAGCGGGCCGGGTCCCGGTTCGCCGCCGCGAGGTGGCAGATCACCGACTGGCCCTGCTCCACCTGCACCTCGCCGACGACGGCGTCCTCGGTGGCGATGCGCTGGGTGGCGTGGACCGGGCCGTCGAAGCGGAGCAGCTCCTCCACGGCGTTCGGGGTGAGCTCGGGGTCGGCCACGAGGCGCTCCCACTGCGGCCGGCTGCGCAGGAGGGCGACCGTGCCGTTGCCGATCAGGTTCATCGTCGTCTCGTGGCCGGCCACGAACAGGAGCAGGACGATGGCGCCGAGCTCGGCCTCGCTGAGGCGGTCGCCCTCCTCCTCCACCGCGAGGAGGGCCGAGACGAGGTCGTCCCGAGGCGCGGCCCGCCGCTCCTCGAACAGCGCGTTCAGGTACTGGATCAGCTGGAGGGCGGCCAGGAGGCCACGGTTGAGCTCGTCCTGCGTGAGGTCACCGTCGAGGAGCCGTGAGGTGTCGGAGCTCCACGGCCCGAAGAGATGGCGGTCCGCGGCCGGCACCCCGAGGAGCTCGCAGATGACGGTGACCGGCAGCGGGTAGGCGATGGCCTCGATGAGGTCGAAGCCGGCCGGGTCGGCCTCGGCCAGCATCCCGTCCGCCAGCTCGGCCACGTGGGGCCGGAGCCGCTCCACGGTGCGCGGCGTGAACGCGTGGCTCACCAGGCGGCGGAGCCGGGTGTGGTCGGGCGGGTCCATGAAGAGCAGCACGGCGGGCAGGTCGAGGTCGAAGCTCGTGTCCGGGTGCTCCAGGCGCCGGTGGGCCACGTTCGAGCTGAACGTCGCGTCGCGGAGGACGCGCTCGCAGTCCGCGTACCGGAGGCAGAGGAGCTCGTCCCACTCGGGCACCGACAGGATCGGGGCGCTCTCCCGCGCGGCGCGGTAGATGGGCCACGGGTCGTGCCAGTCGCTCGACTCGACGAGCCGGCCCGTGATCTCCGGGACCCCCTGGCGCCCCACCGGCCCGAGCGTGAGCATGCGCGGACCCTAACGGATCGGACTTCGGGGGTCCGGGGGCCCGCCACTACCCTTGCGCCCCTGTGACGCAGATCCCCGACAAGCCGTCGCTCGACGGCCTCGAGGCCAAGTGGCGGGCGCGGTGGGACGCCGAGGGCACCTACCGCTTCGACCGCACGAAGACCCGCGCGGAGATCTACTCGATCGACACGCCCCCGCCCACGGTGAGCGGGTCGCTGCACCCGGGGCACGTGTTCAGCTTCGTCCACACCGACCTCGTCGCCCGCTTCCACCGGATGCGGGGCAAGGAGGTCTTCTACCCGATGGGCTGGGACGACAACGGCCTCAACGTCGAGCGCCGGGTCCAGCTCCTCACCGGGACCATCGTCGACCCCAGCCTGCCGTACGACCCCGACATCAGGCGGCCCGAGAAGGTCGACCCGAAGGCCCGGCCCGTCGCGGTGAGCCGGCCCAACTTCGTCGAGCTGTGCGAGCAGGTCATCCCCGAGCTCGAGGCCGCCTACCACGAGCTGTGGTCCACCGTCGGGCTGTCGGTCGACTGGGAGCACACGTACACGACCATCGGCGCCAAGGCGACCAAGGTGTCCCAGCTCGGGCTCCTGCGGCTCATCGAGCGGGGGTTGGCCCACCGGGCCGAGTCGCCGACGCTGTGGGACGTCGACATGCGCACCGCCGTCGCCCAGGCCGAGCTGGCCGACCGCGAGATGCCGGGCGCCTACCACAAGCTCGTCTTCCGCGGGCCCGACGGCACGCCGCTCCTCGTCGACACGACGCGGCCCGAGCTGCTGCCCGCCTGCGTCGCCGTCGTCGCCCACCCCGACGACGAGCGCTTCCGACCGCTCTTCGGCCAGCACGCCGTCACGCCCCTGTTCGGCGCGTCCGTGCCGATCGTCGCCCACGAGCTGGCCGACCCCGAGAAGGGCACCGGCATCGCGATGATCTGCACGTTCGGCGACACCACCGACGTCACGTGGTGGCGGGAGCTGTCGCTGCCGGTGCGGGCCATCGTCCAGCGCGACGGTCGTCTGCGCGACGTCGTCTGGGGCGAGGCCGGCTGGGAGTCCACCGACCCCGCCGGCGCGCAGGCCGCCTACGACGAGCTGGCCGGCAAGACCGTCAAGCAGGCGCAGGCCCGCATCGTCGAGCTCCTCCAGGACGCGGGCGCCATCGACGGCGAGATCCGTCCGATCACCCATGCGGTGAAGTTCTGGGAGAACGGCACGCGGCCGCTCGAGATCGTGACGAGCCAACAGTGGTTCATCCGGTACCCGGACAAGCAGGACCTCCTCGCCCGCGGCAACGAGGTCGCCTGGTGGCCGGACTTCATGCGGGTCCGGTACGAGGACTGGGTCAACGGCCTGCTCGGCGAGTGGAACATCACCCGCCAGCGGTTCTTCGGCGTGCCGTTCCCGGCGTGGTACCCGATCGACGCGGACGGCGCCGTCGACTGGCTGTCGCCCATCCTCGCCACCGACGAGCAGCTCCCCGTCGACCCCACCACCGCGGTCCCCCCCGGGTACGACGAGGCCCAGCGCGGGAAGCCGAGCGGCTTCGTCGCCGACCCCGACGTGATGGACACGTGGGCCACCTCGTCGCTCACGCCCGAGATCGCCTGCGGCTGGCCGGACGACCCGGACCTCTTCGAGCGCACCTATCCGATGGACCTGCGCCCCCAGGCCCACGACATCATCCGCACCTGGCTGTTCTCCACGATCGTCCGGAGCCACTACGACCACGACCGGGTGCCGTGGGCCAACGCCGCGATCTCCGGGTTCATCTTCGACCCCGACCGCAAGAAGCTGTCGAAGTCGGCCGGGAACATGCCCGACGACCCCATGTCGCTGATCGAGCGCCACAGCGCCGACGCCGTCCGCTACTGGTCGGCCAACGGGCGCCCCGGCATGGACCTCGCCTTCGACGAGGGCGTGATGAAGGTCGGCCGGCGGCTCGCCATCAAGCTCCTCAACGCGTCGAAGTTCGCGCTCGGCTTCGGGTCGACGACCGACGGGCGCGTCACCGCGCCGCTCGACCGCTCGATGCTCGCGGGCCTCGCCTCGCTGGTCGACGAGGCCACCGCCGCGTTCGAGCGGTACGACTACGCCCGCGCCCTCGAGCGCACCGAGGCGTGGTTCTGGTCGTTCTGCGACGACTACCTCGAGCTCGTGAAGAACCGGGCCTACGGCGAGGGCGAGGGCGCCGCGTCGGCCAAGGCCGCGCTCGGCACGGCCCTCGAGGCCCTGCTCAAGCTGTTCGCCCCCTTCCTGCCGTTCGCCACCGAAGAGGTCTGGTCGTGGTGGCGGGAGGGCAGCATCCACCGCTCGGCCTGGCCCGACGGCGCGGCGCTGCGGGCCGCGGCCGGCGACG
>DATFFY010000233.1:0-10316 GCA_035249805.1 Acidimicrobiales bacterium
TCCGGGAGGCCGTGCAGACGAAGGAGGGCCGGAAGCGGGGGCCGCCCTGAGCCTGAACCAACGCCCGAAAAAGGAGGTGACCCCGGGCGCCAGACCCGCCGGAGCGGGTCGGCGGCCCAGGGCCACCAGTCGGTCGGTATCCACCAGGCGATCTTCCCGAAGCGTTAGCCTCGGAGCCGATCACCCACATCGCCCGTCGGAGCCGGAGCTCTGGCGGGCGATGGCCGTTTTCACGACCGGTGTGCCGAAGCACGCCGATCACGAACCCGCTAGGTCGTCGGGGTTTCCCCCCACCCCTTGGCGGGCGACCGGTCGGTCTGCTCGGCTTGCGCCTCGCTCGCCGTCCGGCCGGTGGATTTCCCTCCCTCCCGCAGTGGCGGTGGCGGTGCTCCTCCGAGAGGTCCTCCTTCGGCCGAAGCCTCCAGTCTTCCCCTCGTCCTTGCCCGCTCCGTCCCGCTGCGGTGAAGCCGACTATGGAACCCGGCGCGCGCACCGTCAAGAGGTTGTCGCGAGATCCCCAGGGTTATCCCCCAACCTTTCCGGTTGTCCCCAGTCAACGATCCGTTGTCCACCGGTTTCCCACAAACCGACCCGTGAACCGCGTGCCCTCGGGGTCGCTCGCCCACGCCGCCGGCTCCCCCCAGCGGTCCTCGAAGACCACCTCCGCGAGCGGCGCGCGGCGCACGGGCCCGTGTCGTCCCTCGGGCCGGCCGAGGGCGATCGTCGCGGCGAGCGCGACCTCGGGGGGCATCCCGAGGACCTGCCGCAGCTCGTCCTCGACCAGGGCGTGCCACATGGTGATGACGCCGCCGTAGCCGAGGGCCCGTGCGGCGAGCAGGAGGTTCTGGCAGGCCGGGTAGACGCTCGCGCCCTCGGTGGGGGTCGGCGGCCGGTGCCGGACGAGGCATGCCAGCACGACGACGGGGATCTCCTCGAAGCGGTCGACGAACCGCTCCATCGTCCGGGCCATCCGCGCCTTGGGCGAGCCGTCGTCGGCGCCGGACCCGCGGTCGTAGCCGTCGGCGCGGCGCTTCTCGGCCCACACCGAGCGGAACGCCCGCCCCAGCAGGGCCTTGGCCTCGGTCGCCGCCGGCCCATCGCGCAGGACGAGGAAGCGGGCGGGTTGGCGGTTGGAGCCCGACGGGGCGCGGGTGGCGTGCCAGAGGATGGCGGACAGGTCCTCCTCCGGGACGGGGTCGGGGCGGAACCGGCGGATCGCGCGGGTCGTGGCGATCCCCTCGAGGAGGCCGATCTCGTCCTGGCGCTCGGCCATCAGGCGTAGGTGCGGACCAGCTCGAGCACCGCAGGGCCGTCGGGTCCCTCGGCCTCCAGGCCGGTCTCGCCCGGTGCGACGCGCCGACCGGCGACGGCGCACAGCTCCGCGCCGGAGCCGCGGACCGTGGTGACGGCGGGCTCGTCCGGCACGAACGACCACGGGTCCCCGGAGGGCCCGACGAGCTCGAACGCGACGGGCCCGGACAGCGTCCGGCCGGACCTCTCGAACGCGTAGGGGAGGGTCCGCCACGCGAGCCGGGCGATGGGCCGGAGGCGGTCGGTCGCCGGCAGGGTGATCCCCACGGCCTCGGCCACGTCGCCGGTGTGGATCCAGGTCTCGGCCAGACGGGTGGTGGCGAGCGTCCGCCGCCGCAGCTGCCCCGCCACCCACGTGACCTTCTGGTCCGGATCGCCCGCTCGCAGCGATGCCGAGAGGTGCGCGGCCTCGTCCCGCCAGCGCCGGAGCAGCTCGGCGTTCGGCAGGCCGCGCTCGAGGGCGACCGCGATGGCGGCGCCCTCGTCGACGTCGGCGGCCGGCGGAGCGCCGGCCAGCAGCTCGGCCAGCACCGCCTCGAGCCGGCCGTCGTTGCTGGCCTGGGCCATCACGTTCGTCTGCACGACGTGCAGCACCACGTCGGCGACGTCCCACCCCTCGCACCGGGTGGGCATGGCCCACCCGTCGTCGTCGAGGCCCTCCAGGATGCCGGTCAGCTCGGCCTGCTGCCCCTCCAGCGCATCCACGATCGCGTCCATTCGACCCCCAACCCCCGAAGTTGTGTTGACGAGACAACCTCACGTCGTCCCAGCGACACAAGTTGGCTGGAGGTGCGGCTAGGCGGCGGGAAGTGACGCGACTGCGGCGTGCTCGTCCAGCCGCACAGCCTGATCGCGGCGGACGGCGGCCAGGCCGTACGTCGCGGCGGCGAGGGTGGCGACGGCGCCGACGACGAGGCCCCAGCGGGCGCCGAAGGTCTCGCTGATCCAACCGACGATCGGACCGCCGATCGGTGTGGACCCGAGGAAGACGATGGCCTGGAGGGCGAGCACCCGGCCTCGCATCATCGGGTCCGCGCGGAGCTGCACGATGGCCGTCGAGCTGGTCATGAAGGAGATGCTGGTGAACCCCATGACCACACCGGCGGCGAAGGCGAACGCGGTCCCCGGGGCGACGGCGAGGGCGAGCATCGACACGCCGAACCCCATCGCCGCGAGGCTGACGACGTGGACGTTGACCTCCCCCCGGCGGGCGGCCCGCAGCGCGCCGGCCAGGGAGCCCACGCTCACCACGGACATCAGGAGCGAGAACGTGAGGTCGGTGCCGCCGAGATCGCGCACCGCGAACAGCGGCAGGACGGTTTGGAAGTTGAAGGCCACCGTGCCGATGACCGCCATCATCAGGAGCGGGACCCGCAGCTCGGGGAGCGACCACGCGTACCGGAGCCCGGCCCGCACCTGTCCCTTGCCCCTCGGCGTGACGGGCGCCTTGCGGATCTCGGCCGGGTCGATGCGCCAGAGCGCCACCAGGACGGCGACGTAGCTGACCCCGTCGACGAGGAACGCCCAGCCGAACCCGACCGTGGCCACGAGGAGGCCGCCCAGCGCGGGGCCGATCACCCGCGAGCCGGTCATCAGCGCGCTGTTGAGGCTGACGGCGTTGGTGATCTGGTCCCGCGGGACCAGCTCGACGACGAAGGACCGCCGGGCGGGGTTGTCGAACGCTGTCGCCAGCCCGCCGAAGGCGGCGACGACGTAGATCGCGGCGACGGGCGGGTCGTCGAGGAACGCGAGGCCGGCCAGCACGAAGGACTGGAGCATGGCGAAGGCCTGGACGAGGAGGAGGAGCCGGCGCTTGTCGATGCGGTCGGCGATCAATCCCGCGTACCCGCCGAAGAGGAGGACGGGGCCGAACTGCGCGGCCGCGAGGAGCCCGAGGGCGATGCCGCTGTCGGTCAGCTCGAGCACGAGCAGGGTCTGTGCGATCAGCGTCAGCCAGTTGCCCACCTGGGACACGAGCTGGCCGGTGAAGAAGAGCCGGAAGCCGCGGATGCGGAGGGACCGGAAGGTGTCGGCGGTGGCCAGGCGCAGCCGGGTCACGGCCGGTCACCGTGCAGGCGGTCGAGGACGTCGAGCGCGCCGGCCAGCCGGGCCTGCTCCTCCGGGCTCAGCTCCCGGATGCGCCCGGCGAGCCAGGTGGTGCGGCGCCGCTTGGACTCGTCGTGCAGGTGCGCCCCGGCCTTCGTGGCCTGCACGAGGCTCACCCGCTTGTCGGTGGGGTCGACCTGTCGGTCGAGGAGCCCGTCCGCCTCGAGCTTGGCCACGACCTTGGAGATCGTGGGCGGGGCGACCTGCTCGAGCTCGGCCAGCTCGCCGAGGGTCAGCGGACCCCGCGCGTGGACCACGGCGAGGGCCGAGAGCTGGCTCGGGGAGAGGCCGGTGGCGGCCTCCTGGCGCATCCGGCGGGCCAGGCGGGTGGCGCTGAGCCGCAGTCGCGCGGCGATCTCCGCTTCGGTCAGCCGCTCGGTCGGGCCCATGCCCGCCAGTGTACAAGATAGTTAGTGAGGCTAACTACCTTGTTTCCCTGGGGGACCGCCCTTCCAGGCCGCATGCCGGTGTCCCAGCTCGGTGGCCGGCGGCGCACCCTTGAGGAGCTCGTCGTGGATGACCCGCCAGTCGCGCGTGGCGCGGAGGGCGCCCAGCACGCTGTAGAGGCCGACCTGGATGCGCGTGAGGAACGTCCAGTCCTTGGACTCCTTGCCCACCGTGATCGCTCGGACGACGTCCCCCCATTCGCCCAGGGCATCGAAGTTGTGCTGGATGACCCAGGCCGCGAACTCCGGCGTGAAGGTGAACGGTTGCTCGGCCCGCACCGGGTCCCAGATGGGTGCGCACCAGTCGTAGAAGCGCTGCGGCTGCAGCTTGCGCCGCGGGTCGATCATGTGGAGGTCGACGTAGCACTGGTACGTCGCCTCGGCGTCCTCGTCCTCGAAGATCGCCTTCGAGATCCGGTGCAGCACCGCGATCTGCTGGGGTGCGAACCGCTTCACGCAGCCGAAGTCGAGGAACGTGACGCCCCCGTCGTCGTGGAAGAGGTAGTTGCCGGGGTGGGGGTCGGCGTTGAACGCGCCGAAGTCGTAGAGCGAGCCGTACACGAAGCGGTTGATGACCTCGCCCCACGTGTCCTTCAGCTCCTCGGGCTGGTCGAGCGCGGCGGCCCAGCGCAGGCCGTCGTGCTCGTCCATGACGAGCACCCGCTCGGTCGACAGCTCGTCGACGACGGCCGGGATGCGGATGAACGGATGGTCCTCGTAGTGGGAGGCGAACTCACGTTGGTTGGCCGCCTCGATCCGGTAGTCGAGCTCCTCGGTGACGCGCTCGGTGATCTCCGCCGCGATGGCCGTGACGTCGGAGCCGATCCGGATCGGTGAGAGCTTCGACCCGAGCTGCACGAACGAGGCGATCAGCTCGGTGTTCTCGAGGTCGGACCTGATCGCGTCCGCCACCCCCGGATACTGGACCTTGATCACCACTTCGCGCCCGCCGCGGAGGTGGGCAGAGTGGACCTGCCCGATCGACGCCGCGGCCATCGGCCGTTCCCCGATCCACTCGAAGACCTCGTCGGCGGGTCGCCCGAGCTCGCGCGCGATGACCTCGCGCACCGTCTCGAAGGGCATGGGCGGCGCATCGGCCTGCAGCGCGCCCACGATCTGCTGGTAGGCGGCGCGGTACTGCTCCGGGATGGCCCCGGCGTCGAGGAAGGACACGAGCTGGCCGACCTTCATGGCCACGCCCTTCATGTCGCCGAGCACCGCGACGTAGCGCTCCGCCTCACGCGTGAACCGGTCGAGCTGCTTCTGCTCGTCCCGCGTCAGCTTCCCTGCGACGCGCCCGAGCGCCTGCCGTGCGGCCAGCCCCGCGAGCGGCACGGCTCGTTCGAACCGACCGCGGCGGATGCCATCGTCGCTCACGGGAGCAGTCCAGTCCGACGCACCGTCCCGGCGCCAGACGGCCCGGCGATGGGGGACTCGCCAGGGGGGCACGCAGCCCCTTGTGCGCGCTATCGCGCGACGAAGTACTTCGCGTCCGGGTGGTGGCAGATGAGGGCGGAGGTGGTCTGCTCCGGCTGGTACTGGAAGCCGGTCTCCTCGGAGCACTCCAGGCCGATGCGGCCGCCGTCGAGCAGCTCGAGGATCGTGACGTTGTCCTCGAGGTCGGGGCAGGCCGGGTAGCCCGAGGAGTAACGGCCGCCCCGGTACTGCTGGCGGAACAGGCCGGCGAGGCTGGGACCGTCCTCGTCGACGAAGCCCCACTCGGTGCGGATCCGCTTGTGCCAGAGCTCGGCCAGCGCCTCGGCCATCTCGACGCCGAGGCCGTGGAGCAGCAGGTACTCCTGGTACCGGTCGTCGGCGAAGAGCTTGGCGGTGGCCTCGGACACCGCGGGTCCCATCGTGACGATGTGGAACGCGGCGTAGTCGACCTCGTCGCCGGAGGCCGGCCGGAAGAAGTCGGCGATGCACAGGAACTTGTCCTTGCGCTGCCGCGGGAAGTGGAACCGGGCCCGCTCCTCGGAGCGGGTCTCGTCCGTCCAGATGACGAGGTCGTCGCCGTCGCCGTTCGCGGGGAAGTAGCCGTAGACGACCTGGGGGACGAGGAGCCCCGCGGCCTTCGCCTTGGCCAGCTCCTCGCGCAGCTGCGGCCGGATGCGGGCCTTGAAGTCCTCGTCGTTCTCGCCCTTCTCGGGGCGGAACTGCCACTGGTTGCGGAACAGGGCGGTCTCGTTGACGAAGCCGGCGATCTCGTCGATCGGGATGCCCTTCACCACCTGCGAGCCGAGGAAGGGCGGCGTGAAGACGGGGTTGTCGGTGGCGACCTCCGGCGAACGGGCCGGGAGATCGACGGGCTCCTCGGGCTCGGCGGACGCGAACCGGCCGCGGAGCTCGATCGTGGAGTCGACCGGGACCGTGCCCCAGTCGGGATCGTCCTCCTGGTCGCCCCGCTTCACGGCGCCGAGGCGGTCCATCACGTGGAGGCCCTCGAAGGCGTCCTTGCCGTAGAAGAGGCGGCCGTCGTACACCTCGCGGAGGTCCCGCTCGACGTAGACGCGGGTGAGCGCGGCGCCGCCGAGGAGCACGGGGATGTCGGCCAGCCCGCGGGAGTTCAGCTCCTCGAGGTTCTCGCGCATGATCAGCGTGCTCTTCACGAGCAGACCGCTCATCCCGATCGCGTCGGCCTTCACCTCGACGGCCTTGTCGACCATCTCGGTCACCGCCACCTTGATGCCGAGGTTGTGCACCTCGTAGCCGTTGTTGGTGAGGATGATGTCGACGAGGTTCTTGCCGATGTCGTGCACGTCGCCCTTGACCGTGGCGAGCACGATGCGGCCCTTGCCACCACCGTCCTCGGTCTTCTCCATGTGGGGCTCGAGGTGGGAGACGGACGCCTTCATGGTCTCGGCCGACTGCAGGACGAACGGCAGCTGCATCTCGCCGCGGCCGAAGAGGTCGCCGACGACCTTCATGCCCTCGAGGAGCACGTCGTTGATGATCGCCAGGGGCGCCATGCCGCCGGCCATGGCCTCGTCGAGGTCGTCGGTGAGCCCGTCGCGGTCCCCTTCGATGATGCGGGTGGAGAGGCGGCGCTCGAGGGACCAGTCGGACCGGTCCTCCTTCTCCACGGCGGTGGACGACACGTTCTCGAACAGCTCGAGGAGCACCTGGAGGGGGTCGTAGTCGTCGGTGCGCCGGTCGTAGATCAGGTCGAGGCAGACCTGCTTGTGCTCCTCGGGCATCCGGGCCAGCGGGGTGATGCGGGCGGCGTGGACGATCGCGGAGTCGAGGCCGGCCTGGGCGCACTCGTGCAGGAACACCGAGTTGAGCGCGTGGCGGGCAGCCGGCTTGAGGCCGAACGAGATGTTCGACAGGCCGAGCGTGGTGTGGACGCCGGGGAGGTGCTCCTTGATGAGGCGGATGCCCTCGATCGTGTTGGCCCCGTCGAGTCGGCTCTCCTCCATCCCGGTGCCGAGGGTGAGGGCGAGCGGGTCAAAGAACAGGTCGCCGGGCGAGAGGCCGTAGCGGTCCACGGCGAGGTCGTGGATCGCCTTCGCCGCCCGCAGCTTCCACTCCGGCGAGCGGGCCTGGCCCTCCTCGTCGATGCAGGTGCACACCACCGCCGCGCCGTACTCGCGGGCGAGGGTGAGGAACCGGTCGAGCCGGGTCCCGGGGGCGTCGCCGTCCTCGAGGTTGACCGAGTTGAGGATGGCGCGGCCGCCGATCCACTGGAGGGCCGTCTCGACGACGTCGGGCTCGGTCGAGTCGATCATCAGCGGGACGGTGGCCTGCGTGGCGAACCGCGACGCGATCTCGTCCATGTCGCGCGTGCCGTCGCGGCCGACGTAGTCGACGCACACGTCCAGGACGTGGGCGCCCTCGCGCTCCTGCTCCCGCGCCATGGCGACGCAGGTGTCCCAGTCCTCGGCGAGCATCGCCTCGCGGAACCGCTTCGAGCCGTTGGCGTTGGTGCGCTCGCCGATCGACAGGTAGGTGAGGTCCTGCTCGAACGGGGTGAAGCTGTAGATGGAGGTGGCCCCGTCCTCGTGGACGGGCGTGCGGGGCGCGGGCGTGAGGTCCTTCACGGCCTCGACGACCGCGTGGAGGTGCTCGACGGTGGTGCCACAGCACCCGCCGACGATCTGCACGCCGAACTCGGTGATGAAGCGCCGGTGGTAGTCGGCCAGCTGCTCCGGCGTGAGGTCGTAGTGCATCTTGCCGTCGACGACCGAGGGGAGGCCCGCGTTGGGGAGGCACGAGATCGGCATCCGGGCGTGCTGCCCGAGGTAGCGGAGGTGCTCGCTCATCTCGGCCGGCCCGGTCGCGCAGTTGATCCCGATGACGGCAGGGCGCATGGCGTCGAGCGCGCCCAGGGCGGCGCCGATCTCGGTGCCCGGCAGCATCGTGCCGGTCAGCTCGATGGTGACCTGCACCTGGATGGGCACCTCCCGCCCGACCGCGGCCATGGCCCGGCGGCAGGCGATCATCGCGGCCTTGGCCCCGAGGAGGTCGAACTGCGTCTCGACGAGGAGGACGTCGACCCCGCCCTCGATGAGGGCCCGGGCCTGGACCTCGTAGGCGTCCCGGAGGTCGGCGAAGCGGATCTGGCCCAGCGACGCGAACTTGGTGCCCGGGCCGATCGAGCCGGCGACGAGGCCGCCGTGGCCGTCGGCCACCTCCCGGGCGATCCGGGCGGCGGCCAGGTTGAGCTCCGCGGCCCGGTCGGCGATGTCGTACTCCGCCAGCGGCACGGCGAAGGCGCCGAAGGTGGCCGTCTCGACGATGTCGACGCCGGCCCGGAAGAAGGCGTCGTGCATCCCGGCGATGACGTCGGGCCGGGTGACGGACAGGAGGTCGGTGCAGCCCTCGAGTGCCTCGCCCCCGAAGTCGTCGGGTCCCAGGCCGAGCGCCTGCACGTACGTGCCGAAGGCGCCGTCGTAGACGACGACCTTCTCGTTGACCAGATCCAGGTAGCGGCTGCCAGACATGGTCTGGCAAGGCTACCGGCCACCCCCCGCGTCCCCGAAGCCCCAAACCCGCCCGCTGGCCGTTTCCCGACGGATTCTGGCCCGAACCCACCACATGGGGGTGTGGCCGGTGCGGGCCAGAACTCGTCGTCACGCGGCGACGGACGCCTTCGCCCTCGCGCAGGCGGCCTCGAAGTCCGCGAGGACGTCGCGAGGTCGGTGGAAGAGGTCGACATCCGTGACCTCGAGGACCTCGAACCCCGCGACCTGGAGCCGCTGTCGGCGGAGGAGGTCGTCGGCTTCCGGGACGAGACCGCGATGGTGCCGCTCGCTCTGGACCTCCACGACGAGGGGCAGAGCGGGATGGGAGAAGTCGACCCGTCCGATCCAGCCCTCGGCACCGGAGCGGTGGACCTGGCGGTCGAGAGGGGGGTGCCCCGCGCGGGCGAGCAGCTCGGCGAACCGGGACTCGAGGTTCGACGCCGGCGGGACGTACGCGGCGCCGCGTGCTTCGACGAGCTCCCGGAAGCGGGTCAGCCCGCGCCGGCCCTGCCGAGACATCAGCCGATCGATCGATGTCAGGGTCTCGTACGACACCAACCGGTCGCTCCACGCCGCGTCGATCGCACGAGCGAGCCGAGCGTCGCTGATCGACGGCATCCCCGCCGCCTGCAGCAGCGCGAGCGCCGGGGACGCCACCCGCACCCCCTCGAGCACGCGGATGCGGTCGAAGGGCAGGAAGCGCACCTCGTGGACGATCGCGCCAGGCACCGGGTGGTCACCATCGTCCCGATGGCGCGCGATGTGCGGTGGATCAGCGACGAACCCCCGAACGTGCCAATGGGCGAGAGCAGTCGTGTGCGACAGCGCCGCCCGGCGGCCGGCGTCGAGCACCGCGAGGACGAGTGCCTGGTGGGCGGTCGGTGGCGCGCCGACGAGCCGCAGGACCCTCGGCGTGCACCACTCGAGCAACCTGCTGGCGACCATCCAGTCCACCTGGCGGTCCGTCGCTCCCATCGCGCTGAGCTGGCGACGATGCACCAACCCGTGCTGCTGGCTGGCGGTGGTACGAACGTGTTCACGCGGGTGGGCCATCGATCGATCGTCCCGCGCGACCTGTGACAGGGACGCGGGCGCACGACTTCTGGCCCGTGCTCGCCACACCCCGGTGTGGTCGGCCCGGGCCAGAAATCGTCGGGTGGGCTAGAACCCCCGCCATGATCGAGGTCCGGGCGCCGCTCCAGGGGACGGTGGTGCGGGTGGTCGCGGTGGGCGAGCTGGTGCCGGCCGGCGGCGAGGTCGTGGTCCTCGAGTCCATGAAGATGGAGCACGGCGTCGACGTGGCCGACGGCGGCGTGGTGCTGGCCGTCCATGTCGCCGAGGGCGACGTCGTGCGGGCCGGCGACCTGCTCGCGTCGATCGATCCGACGGCGTCCCCGGCCGGCGACGCCGCGCCCGTCCCGGTCAGCGAGTGGGGCCACGGTGAGCCACCGACGGACGAGCGGGCCGACCTGGCCCGCGTGCGGGCCCG
>DATFFY010000234.1:0-2111 GCA_035249805.1 Acidimicrobiales bacterium
GACGGCACCGATCGCGGCGCGCAGCTCGCGGGCCAGCACCCCGTGGACGAGGTCGTCCTTGGAGGCGAAGCGGCGGTACACGGACGTGCGCCCGAGCCCGGCCCGCTCGGCGACGTCGTCGACGCTCCACCGGTGCAGCCCGTGCCGCCGGAGGAGCGCCTCCGCAGCGTCGAGCATCGCCGTGGCGACGTCGTCGGGCTCGGGCCCGCTCGTGGCCCCGTCGACGATCGGTCCGAGCTCGATCGTCAGCCGGCGGCGCGCCACCGGCTCCCCCGCTCGTCCCGGACCCGCTTCCACGCCTCCAGCGCGCGCGGCTGCCACCGTTGCGAGGCCGGCACGAACCGCCACGTCTTGCGGACGGCCAGCTCGAGCGCGTCGAGCTGGCGCTGGTCAGCGCGCGACCACGGGATGTCGAACCGCTCGCGCACGATCGCGGGCAGGCCCCCGATCGCGCTGATCCGCACCGGCACGCGCAGGACGCGGGCGACCGGGCTGCGCCGCAGGACCGGGTTGAGCACGCCGAGCGGGCGCGGGAGCTCGAGCCGGAGCGGCCGGTCGAGCAGGTGCAGGACGTAGCGCACGGCGTCGTTGACCTCGAGCACCTCGGTGCACACCCGTTCCCACTCGACCTGGAAGTCGGCCCGGGTGGCGGGCACGGCGCGATCGCTCACGCCGTAGCGGTGGTACCAGGTGACGCCCTCGAGGTAGAGCTGCTCGCGCTCGGCCGGCGTGAGGCGGCGGTCGTCGTAGCGGTCGACGACCTGCTCGGCCATGAACTGGAACGTGGCGTGGGCCCACCAGTACGTCGCAGGGTCGAGGGCGTGGTAGCGGCGACCCTCCGAGTCCGTGCCCGTGATGGTCTTGTGCTGGTCGCGGACCCAGCGGCCGGTGGCCTCGGGGTCGTCGTCGTAGACCGCGCCGAGGATCGCCGGCAGGGAGCGGAACACGCGGTCGAAGGGGTCCTCGAAGAAGTTGGAGTGCTCGAGCACCCCGGCCCCGATGGCCGGGTGCATCAGCTGCAGCAGGCCGATCGTGCCGCCGAGGAAGGCGATGCGGGAGTCGCCCGCGTAGCGCCAGAGGAGCGAGCCCGGGCCGAGGGGCGGGAGATCGTCCTGGGACATAATGACGATCTTAGTACCATCGTCAGCGGGGCGTCAGATCCGGCAGACCTGCGCCTTGTAGGCCTCGATCCGGTCCCGGGCCACCCGGAACGCGGGGTCGTTGACCGCGGCGGCGATCTGCGCCGCCCCCGGGGACTGCTCGAGGGCGTCGAAGCTGTACCCGACGGCCCCCAGCGCCGTGTCGAGGGCCACGAACCCCTCGAGGACGAGGCCCACGTCGGTCTGGAGCTCCGCGGGAGCGCGCTCCGCGGCCCGCGCCAGCACGAGGATCGTCTGGCGGTACGCCTCCTCCAGGTCCGCGGCGGTCTCCGACGGGCGCTGCAGGTCCTCGTCCACCTGCACCTCGCGCAGGAGCACGCAGAACTCCGAGTCGGGGTCGCCCTCGAAGCGCAGCACCGTCGTCGTGGCGCCGGATGCGGCCTCGCGCCCGGCGTCGTCGTCCGAGCAGCCCGCGCCGACCACCAGCCCGCACGCCACCAGCACGACGGCCCCGGCGACGCGTCGCACGGTCAGCCTCCGGCGCGCGAGCGCAGCAGAGCGGTCGCGGCCTTGCCGTCGGCCTGACCCTTCGACGCCTGCATCACCTTGCCCATGAAGAAGCCCGTGAGCTTGCCCTTCGCCTTGTCGTCGCCGTCGACGAGCTGCTGCCACTCGGCCGGGTGGGCGGCGATGACCTGGTCGACGAGCGCCTCGAGGGCGCCCGTGTCCATCGCCTCGTAGCCCTTCTCCGCCGCGATGGAGGCCGGGTCCTTGCCGGTGACGACCATGTCGGCGAGCACGGCCTTGGCCTGGGTGGCGGTGAGCTGCCCACCGGTCTCGAGCCGCACGAGCTCCGCGAGGTGCTGGGGCGACAGCCCCGCGGCCCCCTCGACGGCGAGGTTGTGCTCGACGTGGGTGAGCACGCGGTCGCCGTCCGCACCCGAGGCGATGGCCGCGAGGGCGAGGTCGTCCAGGCCGCGCTCCACGGCGATGACCACCGCGCCCCGGGAC
>DATFFY010000235.1:0-2093 GCA_035249805.1 Acidimicrobiales bacterium
CTCTTCCGGCCGGTCGCGCTCGACGACGCGTTCACCGACGCCGCGCCGCTCCGCGACCGCGCCGGCGACCCGCTCCGCCGGGCCCTGGATCCCGAGGACGGGACCCGGATCGACGACGACGTGGCCGACGACATCCGCGCGCTGCGCGACCTCCGGCCCAGCGTGGAGGCGATGGTCGGCCCGTCGGCCCCGAGCCTCGCAGAGCTCGACGCCCACCTCCTCCGCTCCCAGACCGCGGGCCTCTCCGACGACGGCCGGCGGCGCGAGATCGCGGCCGCCGACGGCTCGGTGGAGGACCTGGCCGAGGCCATCGCCACCCCCGACACGGCGACGATCACGCTGACCGCCCGTGAGGGCACCGTGCCCCTCACGATCCGGAACGACACCGGGGGGTCGGTGGAGGTGCGGGTCCGGCTCCGCAGCCCGAAGCTGGAGCTGCCGGAGGGCGACACCTTCTCCCTGACCCTGGCCGGGCCGACCAACCGGCTCGACATCCCGGTGCGCACCCGGGCGTCCGGCAGCTTCCCGTTCGACGTCGAGGTCACGTCGCCCGACGGCCGGGTGGAGCTCGCCTCGACCCGCTACTCCGTGCGCTCCACGGCGGTGTCCGGGGTGGGCCTCTTCCTCTCCATCGGGGCCGGTCTCTTCCTCGTCGTGTGGTGGGCGCGGCACTGGCGCGAGCACCGGCGCGCAACCAAGCTCGTGCCCCCCGGGTCGGACGGGGGCTGAGCCCCGCGCCGCTGTAGGTTGCGGCGCCACCCGTCACCAGGAGCCCATCCGCCATGGCCGTCCGCATCGTCACCGACAGCAGCTGCGACCTGACCGAGGAGGAGGTCGCGGCAGGCGGCATCGAGGTCGTCCCGCTGACGATCCGCTTCGGCACGGAGGAGCTCGAGGACCGCACCGAGCTGTCGGTCGAGGCCTTCTACGAGCGCCTGGGCTCGTCCGCCGTCCTCCCCGAGACGGCGGCCCCCGCACCCGGCAAGTTCGAGGCCGCGTTCCGCCGCCACCAGGAGGCCGGCGCCGACGCCATCGTCTGCATCAACCTCTCGTCCGGGCTCTCCGCCACGATGCAGTCGGCCCGCAACGCGGCGACGGCGGTGGCCGGTGACCTCCCGGTGCACGTCGTCGACTCCCGCTCGATCACCGCCGGGCTCGGCACCCAGGTGCGGCTCGCGGCGCGGGCGGCGGCCGACGGGGCGGGGGCCGAGGAGGTCGTGGCCCTCGTGGAGGACCTCGTCCGCCGGACCCACGTCATCGGCGCCCTCGACACCCTCGAGAACCTGAAGAAGGGCGGCCGCATCGGAGGGGCCCAGGCGCTCCTCGGGTCGCTGCTCTCCATCAAGCCGATCCTCGACCTGTCCTCCGGCGAGACCGAGGAGGCCGGCCGGGCCCGCACCCGCCGCAAGGCCCTGGAGACGCTGCGCGACCGGGTGATCCAGCACGGCGAGGTGACCGAGCTCCACGTCGTCCACGGCTTCGCCCCGGACGTCGACACGATGGTGGACCTGCTGGCCGAGCACCACCCCCGCGACCAGATCCGCGTCGGCCCGATCGGCCCCGTCATCGGCACCCACGCCGGCCCGCGCGTCATGGGCATCACCTGGCTCGCGGCGTAGCCGGCGCCGAGCGCCCTCCGGTCTCGGGGGCGAATACCTTGGGCGGTCCGTGACCTCCCCCGACGCACCTCGTCGATCGCCGTTGCGCGCCGCGCCGACGGCCGCTGGCGTGGAGGCAGGACGCCTCCTGCGGGGCCGCTACCGGCTCGAGTCGCTGCTCGCCTCGGGGGGCATGGCCCAGGTCTGGCGCGGGACGGACGAGGTGCTCCGGCGGAAGGTCGCGGTCAAGGTCCTGCACCCGCACCTCGCCGCGGACCAGACCTTCGTCGCCCGCTTCCGCCAGGAGGCCATCGCGGCCGCACGCCTCGCGCACCCCGGGATCGTGTCGATCTACGACACCTGCTCGGACGACGGCGTCGAGGCGATCGTGATGGAGCTGGTCGACGGTCGCACGCTGCGCGAGCGCCTCGACGACCCCACGCCGCTCGACCCGTGGCAGGCGGCGGGCGTGGCCGCGCAGGTGGCCGAGGCGCT
>DATFFY010000236.1:0-6775 GCA_035249805.1 Acidimicrobiales bacterium
CGACCGCCTCGACCCGGCCACGGGTGAGGCCGGGCAGCCGCGCGGCACCGACGTCGCGCAGCTCGTACCGGACCAGTCGCCGGGTGGCGTCGAGGGACGCGAGCTCGCTCGCGACGATGGCCGCCTCGGTCGTGAGGTCGCAGATGCACCAGCACTCCTCGCCCTCGACGACGATGGGCAGCACCACGACGTTGCAGGCGCCGAGGAGCAGCCCGGTCGTCCCGGTCACCAGCACGCGCTCGTCCCGGTCAGCGGTCGCCGCGAGCGCGGGACCGGGGTCGACCCCGCCGGCAAGGGTCCCCCGCAGGATGTCCGGGGTCAGGTAGGACGGGGCGACCGAGGCGGCCCAGGCCGTCGCCAGCGCCGGACCGGGAGCCATCGCCCGCCCGAGCTCCTCGAGCACCACGGCCAGCTCGGCGAACCCGTAGCCCTGCCCGCCGTCGGCCTCGGCCACCGCGAGGCCGAGCCAGCCCAGGTCCGCGAGCTCGAACCAGAACGGCACCGGTCGCGGGGCGCCGTCACCGGCCTCGCCGTCCAGTGCTGCCCGCACGACTGCGGGCGTGCAGCGCGACGCGGTGAAGCGGCGGGCCGTGTCGCGGAGGGCGACGTGGTCGTCGCTGATGGCGATGCTCACGCTGACGCCCCCTCCCCCCAACTAACAGGCACGTCACGTTCTACGCTGCCACCGGCATGCCGATCCACTACGAGCAGCTCGACGGGCACGTGGCCCGGATCACGATCGACCGACCCGAGGCCAAGAACGCGCTCGACCTGTACCACTTCCGCGACCTGGCCGACGCGTGGCGCCGGTTCCGCGACGACCCGGACGACTGGGTGGCGATCGTGACCGGAGTCGACGGCTGCTTCATGGCCGGCGCCGACCTCAAGACCTACATCCCGCAGATCACCGAGCTCCAGGAGCAGATCAGCGCCGGCGAGGTCGACGAGATCGACGGCTGCAAGCTGCGCGACGGCACCGACGCGGTGCTGCGCAGCCTCCGCATCTACAAGCCGATCATCGCCGCGATCGACGGGCCGGCGGTGGCCGGCGGCATGGAGATGATGGGCGGCATCGACATCCGGATCGCCACCCCCAACGCCCGGTTCGGCGTGATGGAGCCGAAGCGGGGGCTCTTCGCCGGCGGCGGCACCACCGTCCGGCTCCCCCGCCAGCTCGCGTTCCCGGCGGCGATGGAGTTCCTCCTCACGGCCGAGGCCTTCCCGGCCGAGCGGGCGCTGGAGCTGGGCCTCCTGAACGAGATCGTTCGCTCCGAGGAGCTGCAGGACCGCGCCCTCGAGTGGGCCCGGCGCATCACCGTCAACGCGCCGCTGGCGGTGCAGGCCACCAAGGAGAGCGTGCTGCGGGGCCTCGCCGCGGCCGACGAGAAGGCCGCCTACGCGATCGAGACGGAGCTGGCCGGCAAGGTCTTCCAGAGCGAGGACGCCAAGGAGGGCCCCAAGGCGTTCGCCGAGAAGCGCGACCCCGTCTGGAAGGGTCGCTGAGGGTTTCGGATCGGCGGACGGCGTCTGCCAGGATGACGCCGACGTCAGAGACCGAGATCGGGGGACACCGGATGGGCATCTGCGAGGGTCGCGTCGCGATCGTGACGGGCGCGGGGCGCGGCATCGGCCGCGAGCACGCGCTCATGCTGGCCCGCGAGGGTGCGGCGGTCGTCGTGAACGACCTCGGCGGGTCGCCCGACGGCGAAGGCGCCGACCTCACCCCGGCCCAGGAGGTCGTGGCCGAGATCGAGGCCATGGGCGGCAAGGCCGTCGTCAACGGCTGCAACGTCACCGACTTCAAGGGCACCGAGGAGATGGTGCAGCAGGCCGTCGACACGTTCGGCGGTCTCGACATCCTCATCAACAACGCCGGCATCCTGCGCGACCGCATGATCTTCTCCATGACCGAGGAGGAGTGGGACGCGGTCGTGGCCGTGCACCTCAAGGGCCACTTCTGCCCGACCCGCCACGCGGCCGCGTACTGGCGGTCCGAGGCCAAGGCCGGCAAGCCGGTCGACGCCCGCATCATCAACACCGCGTCGGCGTCGGGCCTGTTCGGCAACGCCGGGCAGACGAACTACGCCGCGGCGAAGGCGGGCATCGCCGCGTTCACCAACGTGTGCGCCCTCGAGCTGGGCCGCCTCGGCGTCACCGCGAACTGCCTCGCCCCCGTCGCGGTGACCCGCCTGGTCGCGCCCCTCATGGGTGGCGAGGAGGCGATCCCGGAGGAGGTCAAGGAGGCGATCGGCCCGCGCTGGATCGCCGCCGTCGCCACCTGGCTCGCCTCCCCCGAGGCCCGCGACGTCACCGGCCGCACCTTCGAGGTGCGGGGCGACAAGGTCAGCGTCGCGGAGGGCTGGCACGGCGGTCCCGCCGGCCACAACTCGGGCGAGCCGGCCGAGGTCGGCAAGGTCGTCAAGGAGCTCCTCGCCACGGCTCGCCCCAACGCGGACCTCGAGGGCCAGGACGACCCCACCCGCTTCACCGTCGGCGGCTAGCCCCACCAACACACGAACTCGTCAGCATCGACCACCGCGACTGGTGGCGGACGCTGACCGGTTCGGCTAGGTGGTGCAGTGCTTGACCAGGGGGACCTTGTAGAGCTGCTCCCAGTTGGGGCCGCAGATCTGGGCCTTCTCGGCCTCGGTGAACGGCAGCTTGTCGAAGGTGTCGACGGCGTGCGGGTACTGCGAGTCGCCGTGCGGGTAGTCGGTCGAGAAGACGAGGTTGTTCGGCCCGAACCAGTCGAGGTAGGTCGATGCGGTCTCCTCCTCGGCCTCGATGCCGAGGAAGCACTGGCGCTTGTAGTACTCGGAGGGCTTCATGGTGAGCTCTGTGCCCTCGTACCAGCCCGTCCACTCGTAGTGCTCGTCGAGGCGGTGCAGCAGCCACGGGGCCCACGAGCAGTTGCCCTCGAGCAGGCCGACCCGCAGCCGCGGGAAGCGCTCGAGCACCCCGCCGGCGCACATGCTCACGAGGCAGAACTGCATGGCGATCGGCTGGTTGAAGACGTGCCACATCATCAGCTTGTCCAAAACGGTCAGCGAGAAGTCCGGGGTGAGGTACGTCTGGCCGCCGCCGTGGAACGTGACCGCCACGTCGAGGCGCTGCAGCTCGGCCCACAGCGGGTCGTAGGCCGGGTGGTGCCACGGTCGGCGGTTCACGCAGCCGGGGGCGAGGAAGATCGCCTTGAAGCCGAGCTCCTCGACGCAACGGCGAGCTTCGAGCACCGCCCCCTCGACGTCGTGGGGGGCGACCATCCCGGCGCCGAACATGCGGGCCGGGTCCTCCTTGCAGAAGTCGGCCATCCAGTCGTTGTACGCACGGGCGATGGCGGTGGCGAAGGCCGGCTCGAGCCCGTCGCCGCCGATCTGCTCGGACGAGTCGAGGCCGAGCACGAACAGGCCGCGGGACGGGAACTGGATGGCGAGGTCGAGGCCCTCGACGTCCATCGCGTCGAGCTGGGACCTGGCGTCCCAGCCGCGGGCCTCGGGCTCCGCGTAGACCGCCTCGTGCTCGTCCCGCCAGCCCGAACGGCGACCGTCGGGCAGCTGTGGGGCGACCTTGCCGAGGCGCAGCAGCGAGTGGTTCTTCACCCGCACCCGCATGTCCCGCTTGATCTCGGTGAGCCCCACGGGCGCGGCGTGCTGCCACTCCGGCGCGATGTAGCGCTGCCAGAGGTCGGGCGGCTCCATGACGTGGAGGTCGCTGTCGGCGATGACGTGGTCCTTCAGAGCCATGTGGTCAGTCCTTCCCGACGCCGAACACGTCCGCCGCCACCTGGAGCGCCTCGTTGGCGGCCGGCACGCCGGCGTAGACGGCGGTCTGCATCAGCACCTCGACGAGCTCGTCCTTGGTGAGGCCGACGTTGAGCGCGCCGGCCAGGTGGCCCCGCAGCTCCCCCGTCTTCCCCAGCGCGGCGAGCTGGGCGACCGTCACCAGGCTGCGGTCCCGCGTGGGCAGGCCGGGCCGGGCCCAGATGCCGCCGAAGGCGGATTCGGCCACCCACCGGTAGAAGTCCGGCGCCATCTGCGCGGCCGGGAACGTCGGCCCGTCCTTGGGCATCTGCGGCCAGAGCTTGGCCTGCTCGGCCCTCCCCCTCGCCAGCTGGTCCTCGCTCATCGCATTCCCTCCTCCCGACGGGTTCTGGCCCGATCCGACCACATCCCGCTGTGGTGAGGTCGGGCCAGAACTCGTCGGATCACTCGGCTTCGAACAACGACACGGTGCAGATGCTCCCGCCGCCGACGAGGTGGGCGAGCGCGTGGCGGGCACCGTCCACCTGGCGGGGGCCGGCCTCCCAGCGCAGCTGCTGCACGACCTCGTGCACCATCGCCAGGCCGGTCGGACCGGCCGGGTGGCCGCGGGCGATGAGCCCGCCGTCCGTGTTGAACGGGATGCGGCCCCCGAGCTTCGTCGCCCCCTCCTCCACGAGGCGCTCGGCCTCGCCGTCGGGGCAGAACCCGAGCAGCTCGTAGTACTCGAGCTCCTCGTTGGCGAACGCGTCGTGGCACATCGCGACGTCCATGTCGTCGGGACCCAGGCCGGCCGCCTCGTAGGCGATGTCCGCCGTGGCCCGCGTCATCGTGGCAGGGCCCACGACGGGACCCATGAACGTGTGGCCCGGCGAGTAGTCCTCGCTGCGCAGCGCCGACGCGATGGGACGCACGAGCCGCCGGTCCGGGTGGTGCCGGCGCACCCACTCCTCCGACGCCACGATGATGCAGGCGGCGCCGTCGTCGGCCGGGCACGCCATCATCGCCGTGAGCGGCTCGGCGATCATGCGGGAGGCGAGCACCTCGTCGACGGTGACCTCGTGGTCGGGCTGGCGGTCGCTCCACGGGCACAGCGCGCCGTGGTTCCAGTTCTTGGCCGCGATGGCGGCGAAGTGCTCCGGCTTCGTGCCGTGGTCGTGCATGCGGCGCTGGGCCCACAGCGCGAAGTACGCGGCCGGGAGGATCACCGCGTCGAGGTCGTCGCGCCCGGTGCCGCGGCTCGGGCCCCGGCTGCGGCCCATCTCGCTCATCTTGTCGAAGCCGATGGCCATGGCCACCTCGGCCCGACCCGAGTGCACCGCGAACGCGGCCTCGCGGAAGGCCACCAGGCCGGTGGCCGACGCGTTCTCGACGTGCGTGACGGGCAGGCCGGTCAGGCCCAGCTCCTTCATCGCCTTGATCCCGATCATCGACGTCGGCTGCACGTACCCCACGAAGGCCTCGTCGACGTCGGCCAGGGTGATCCCCGCGTCGTGCAGCGCGGTGAGCCCGGCGTCGCGGGCGAGGTCGTACACGCTCTTGTCCCGGTGCTGCCCGAAGCGGACCATGCCGGCGCCGGCCACGGCCACGCCTTGGAGCCGCGCGTCCTGCGCCATCAGGCGGCGCTCCCGGCGGCGACCGGCCGGAACCGGTAGATCACGACCTCGTTGCCGTCGCCGTCGGTGCGCAGCACCTCGAGGTCGGTCTCGACCTCCATGCCGATCCGGAACTGGCCGGCCTCACCCACGAGGATCGCCTGCACCCGCGGCCCCTCCGGCAGGTCGATCTGGCCGACGCCGTAGCCGGACACCTCCGCGTCCGCCTTCGCGAACAGGGGAACGTGGACGTACGTCCACGTGTAGATCGTCCCCCGCGGGCTGAGCTCCACGTCGTCGCACCCCTCGTTGAGGCACTTGGCGCACACGTGGCGGCGCGGGAAGAACACCTCGCTGCAGGCCTGGCACCGGCTGCCGAGCAGCCGGGGCGGGTCGGCCGGGTCGTCGGGCACCGTGAAGAACCCCTGGGCGATCGGGACGCGGGCCACGCGGGCTGCTCCTAAGGTCGGGGGGACCTGACACCGGTGTCAGGTACGTGGTGGACAGGGGGAGGCCAGGTGGCACGGGTCGGCATGATCGGGTTGGGCAACATCGGGGGCCACGTCGCCGTGAACCTGGTGGCCGACGGCCACGAGGTGACCGTGACCGACCTCGACCCGGCGCGGGCCGAGGCCGTCGAGGGAGCCAAGGCGGTGCCGTCGGCGGCCGAGGTGGGCGCTGCGTCCGACGTCACGCTGTCGTCGCTCCCGAACCCCGCGGTCGTGACCGCGGTCGCCCGCGAGTGGGCGGGCGCCGCCGCTCCCGGCGCCGTGCTGTGCGACCTCTCGACGACGCTGCCGTCGAGCAACCAGGCCATCGCGGCCGAGCTCGCCGCCTCCGGCCACCACTTCGTGGAGGCACCGCTCACGGGCGGGGCCTGGGGCGCCCAGGGTCGCTCCCTCGTGTTCATGATCGGCGGGGACGACGACGCCGTCGCCACGTGCCGGCCGGTGCTCGAGCCCCTGGGCCGGGCCGTGTTCCACGTCGGACCGGTGGGGGCGGGCACGACCATGAAGCTGGCCAACAGCCTGCTCGCCTTCACCTGCACCTCGGCCTCGCTCGAGTCGCTGTCGCTGGCGGCCAAGGCCGGCATCGACCTGCGCACGGCCGTCGAGGTGATCCGCACGGCCGGGGTGACGAACTTCTTCATCGACCGCGGCGTCGAGGGCATCAACGAGCGGGGCCGGCCGACGCAGTTCGCCCTCGAGCTGGCCGCCAAGGACGCGGGCCTCATCCGCGACCTCGCCGCGGAGGCGGGCGTGCCCGCGCCGGTCACCGCGGCGATGGTCGAGGTGCTCGAGGACGCCTGCGCGCGGGGGCTGGGCGACAAGGACTGGAGCGAGCTCGTCGTCGCCGCCGAGGCGCGGGCCGGCGTCGAGCTCCGGCTTCCGCCGGCGGCGGACTCGTGACCCTCCCCCAGCA
>DATFFY010000237.1:0-15730 GCA_035249805.1 Acidimicrobiales bacterium
GGGCCCGAGCCCGAGAAGCAAGCGGCCCGCGCCGCCCAGCGCATCGCCTTCGCGACCGAGCCCGGTCCCGCCCAGGTCCTCGAACCGAAGCCGGCCGAGGTCACCTCCCCAGCGCCGGAGCCCGAGCCCGAGCCGGAGCCCGAGCAGGACGCGGCGTCGGCCGAGGCGCCGCCGCCCGCGGAGAGCAAGGCCGCGGACGTGTTCGCCCGGCTCCATGCCGAGGCCGAGGCGACGGCCACCTCGGAGGCAGAGCCCGAGCCCGAGCCGCAACCGAAACCGGAGCCGGAGCCGGAGGCGGTGTCCGCCGACGCCCAGGCCTTCGAGGACCGCGACCGGGTCACCGAGCCGATCGAGCGGGACCTCGGCCGCAGCCTGAAGCGGATCCTCGCCGACGAGCAGAACGAGGTGCTCGACCGCCTGCGCACGGCGAAGCCGAGCGGTGTCGACGACCTGCTGCCGTCGGTCGACGCCCACGCCGAGCGGTGGGCGGCCGCGTCGGAGCACGCGCTGGCCGAGGCCGCCGTCGCGGGTGCGTCCTGGGCCGGAGGGGGCAAGGCCGACGCGACCGAGCTGGCCACCGAGCTCGCCCGTGGCGTCGTGCTCCCCCTGCGGGAGCGCATCGAGCGGTCCTTCGTGGCCTCCGACGGCAACCTGGACGACGTCGCCGACCGGGTGAAGGCCCTCTACCGCGAGTGGAAGCACCAGAAGCTCGCCGAGGCCGTGCCCCACTACGTGGCCGCCGCCTACGCCCGTGGCGTGTTCGAGGTGGCCAGCGGGCCGGTGCGCTGGGTCGCCGACCCCGACCACGGCCCGTGCCCGGACTGCGACGACAACGTGCTCGCCGGCGCGATCGCCAAGGGCGAGGAGTTCCCCACCGGCGGGCGCTGCGCCCCCGCCCACCCGGGCTGCCGGTGCCTGGTGCTCCCCACCTCCTGAGCCCCCGATAGGTTCGTGGCGATGCGTGCTCCGACCGACCTGCCGCGCCGGCGCTCCCGGAACCCCGGTCGGGGCCGGACGATCCTCATCGTGGCGGTCGTGGCGCTGTTCGTGCTGCTGACGTCGCTCCGGGGGATCGCCAGCTTCTACACGGACTACCTGTGGTTCGACTCGCTCGGCCGCGGGGGCGTCTTCCGAGGCGTGCTCGGCGCCAAGATCCTCCTGGCCGTGATCTTCACGGGCCTGTTCTTCGTGATCCTGTGGTGCAACCTCGTCATCGCCGACCGGTTGGCGCCGCCCTTCCGGCCGACGGGCCCGGACGAGGAGTTCCTCGAGCGGTACCACGACATCGTCGACCCCCGGATGGGCTGGGTGCGAGCCGGCGTGTCGCTGGTGCTGGCCCTCATCGCCGGCGCCGGGGTGTCGAGCGAGTGGCGTTCGTGGATCCTGTTCCGCCACGGCGGCGACTTCGGGATCGAGGACCCGCAGTTCGACACCGACATCGGCTTCTACGTCTTCAAGCTGCCGTTCCTCAGCTTCCTGTCGGGCTGGTTCTTCGCCGCCCTGCTGATCATCCTCATCGTCACGGCCGTCGCGCACTACCTCAACGGCGGCATCAGGGCGAGCTCGATCGGCCAGCGCGTCACGCCGCAGGTGAAGGCCCACCTCTCGGTGCTGCTCGGGCTGCTCGCCCTCGTGAAGGCGGCCGGGTACTGGCTCCAGCGCTACGACCTGACCGTGTCGACGCGGGGCTACGTCGACGGCGCCGGGTACACGGACGTCAAGGCCCAGCTGCCGGCCATCTACCTCCTGCTGCTCATCTCGGTGGCCAGCTTCGTGCTGTTCATCGTCAACATCTGGCGCCGTGGGTGGACCCTGCCGGTCCTCGGCATCGGCCTGTGGGCCCTGGTGGCGGTGCTGGCCGGCGCCATCTACCCGCAGTTCGTGCAGCGCTTCCAGGTGAACCCGAACGAGCCGGAGCGGGAGCGGCCCTACATCGCCCGGAACATCGAGGCCACCCGCGCCGCGATGGGCCTGGGCCCGGACGACGTCGAGGTCGTGGACTTCGAGCTGAACCGGGACGAGGACGCCGTCGACCTCGTCGAGAACGAGGAATCCGTCCGCAACATCCGCATCTGGGACCCGTCGTCGGCCATCCTCGGCCAGACCTTCCCGCAGCTCCAGCGGACGCGGGACTTCTACCGGATCAACGACGTGGACATCGACCGCTACGAGCTCGGGGGCGAGCCGACGCAGGTCGTGCTGTCGGTGCGGGACCTGAACGCGGACAACGTGCCGCAGAAGTCCTGGGCGGGCGAGCACCTCGTGTACACCCACGGCTACGGCGCGATCGTCGCGCCGGCCAACGCCAAGGCCGAGGGCGGGGGCCCGGTGTTCGTGGGCCGCGACGTGCCCTACGTGGCCGACGCGTCGGAGCTGGAGCTCACCGAGCAGGGCGCGTCGGTCTACTTCGGCGAGCGCCTCTCGGGCTACGCGGTGACGGACACGAAGCAGCGCGAGGTCGACTACCAGGGCGAGGAGGGGACCGAGTACACGACCTACGAGGGCGAGGACGGGGTCGAGCTCGACAACCCGATCAAGCGAGCGGCCTTCGCCCTTCGGTTCGGGGCGCCCAACCTCCTCATCTCGAGCCAGATCACCCCCAGCTCGAAGATCCTCTACATCCGCGACATCAAGGAGCGGGCCGAGGCCCTGGCCCCGTTCCTCCACTTCGACGCCGATCCGTACCCGGTGATCCTCGACGGTCGGATCCAGTGGGTCCTCGACGCGTACACGACGACCGACCGATACCCGTACGCGCAGCGGGCCGACACCGAGCAGCTCGGCGACGCCAGCGGCCTGAAGCACGGGTTCAACTACGTCCGGAACTCGGTCAAGGCGGTGATCGACGCGTACGACGGCACCGTCGACTTCTACGTCATCGACGAAGACGACCCGATCGTCGACGCCTACCGGGACGCCTTCCCGTCGCTGTTCTCCGACTTCGACGACATGCCGGAGGGCCTGCGGGCGCACCTGCGCTACCCGGAGGACCTCTTCCGTGTGCAGACGAACATGTGGGGCGACTACCACATCGGCGATCCGAGCCAGTTCTACGGCGGCCAGGACCAGTGGGACGTCGCCCGCGACCCGGGGACGGCGGGCGCGGCCGCGGCGACGCGCACGACCAACGCGTCCGGCGCCGTCGTCACCTCGCGCAACGCCCGGATCGATCCGTACTACCTGTTCACCGAGCTGCCGGGCTCGACCGAGCCCGAGTTCGTGCTGCTGCGGCCGTTCGTGCCCGTGTCCCGCCAGGACGACAACCAGCTGCTCACCGCGTTCATGGTCGCGAAGAGCGACGGCGACGACTACGGGAAGCTGGTGGTGTACCGGATGCCGGCGCAGCAGCTCCCCGACGGACCCGCCATCGTGCAGGGGGAGATCCAGAGCGACGAGGAGGTCTCGAGGCAGGAGACCCTCCTGGGTGGCTCCGGCTCCGAGGTCGACTACGGCAGCCTCACCGTCATCCCGATCGACGGCGGGCTCGTGTACGTCCGCCCGTTCTACGTGTCGTCTTCGGAGACGAAGATCCCCAACCTGCGGAAGGTGATCGTCTACTTCGAGGGCACCGTGGCGATCCGCGACACGCTGCAGGAGGCGCTGATCGAGATCTTCGGGGAGTCGCCGAACACCCGGGAGGAGGACTTCGGCGGCACCGAACCCGGCCAACCGCCGGTGACGGAGGAGGAGCCGCAGGGCTCCGTGCTCGAGCGGGCCGCGCAGCTCCTGGTCGAGGCCGAGCAGCTCTTCGCCCAGGCCGACGAGGCCCTCGCCGCCCGCGACCTCGCGCGGTACCAGGACCTCACGAACCAGGGCCGGGCCAAGACCCGCGAGGCCGAGCAGCTGCTCGCCAGCGAGGCCCCGCCCACCACGACCCCCGCCGCACCGGCCAGCGAGCCCGCCTCCGCCTGAGGGTTGGAGGCCCCGCGGGGGAGTCGGTAGGGTGGCCGGCACGCCGCGGGGTGGAGCAGTCAGGTAGCTCGTCGGGCTCATAACCCGAAGGTCGCAGGTTCAAATCCTGCCCCCGCCACCAACGGAAGTGACGAAGGCCCAGGTCAGCGACCTGGGCCTTCGTCGTTGGGCGACCTCATCCTCGACACCGACGGCCCTGCCGACGAAGGAAGATCGTCGGGCGCTTGTCCCCATCGGGGGACCCCGTTCGTCGTGTCGGTGCAACCAACCCGTAGGAGGACACTGTGAAGTACGCACTGTTGATCTATGACGTCCCGGGCCAGATGGAGTCCCTGGACGAGGACAGCCGGAACTCGGTCTACGGCGAGTACTTCGCCGTCGGGCAGAGCAGCGGGATCGTCGGGGGTGAGCAGCTCTTCCCGACCCACACCGCCACCACGGTCCGCGTCGCCGAGGGCGAGACCCTGACCACCGACGGGCCCTTCGCCGACACGAAGGAGTTCCTGGGCGGGTTCTACCTGCTGGAGGCCGCTGACCTCGACGCCGCGATCGAGGTTGCGGCGCGGATCCCCGCAGCCCGGATGGGTGGTTCGATCGAGATCCGCCCCGTCGTGGAGCGCTGACGCTGCTCGACCAGCTCTTCCGCCGGGAATGGGCGAGGGTGGTGGCGTCCCTCGTCGGCGTCTTCCGCGACCTCGATGTCGCGGAGGACGCCGCTCAGGAGGCCTTCGCCATCGCGGCCGAGCGGTGGGTGCGTGAGGGTCCGCCACCGAACCCTGCGGCGTGGCTCCAGACCACGGCCCGGAACCGGGCCATCGATCGGCTGCGCCGATCCAGGACCCTCGAGGAGAAGCTGCCCCTCCTCATCGAGGCCCAGCAGGGAGAACCGGCCATGCCGAGCACCGCCGTCCACGATGACCGACTCGAGCTCATCTTCATGTGCTGCCACCCGTCACTGTCCATGGAAGCGCAGGTCGCCCTCACGCTCCGGGCCGTTGCCGGGCTCTCGACCGAGGAGATCGCCCGGGCCTTCCTCGTCACCCCGGAGACCATGAAGCGGCGCCTGACGCGGGCGAAGTCGAAGGTCCGCTCGGCGGGGATCCCCTTCCGGGTCCCCGAGGACCACGTGCTGCCGGATCGCCTCCACGGGGTCCTGGCGGTCGTGTACCTGGTCTTCAACGAGGGCTACGGCGGCCGCAACGATCTCGCGGGCGAGGCGATCCGGCTCGGTCGACTGCTCGTCGAGCTCATGCCGGATGAGGCAGAGGCCCAAGCGCTGCTGGCGATGATGCTCCTCCATCACGCCCGCCGCGACGTCAGGTGGGAGGACGGACGACTCGTCCTGCTCGCTGACCAGGACCGGACGCGCTGGCGCCACGACGAGATGGACGAGGGACGTCGTGTCATGTCCCGGGCCGTCTCGCTGGGCGGCCGGGGCACCTACAGCCTCCAAGCCGCCATCGCTTCGCTCCAGGTCGAGGATCCGGTCGACTGGCGGGAGGTCGACGCGCTCTACCGGGAGCTCCATCGACGCACCGGTTCGCCGGTCGTCGAGCTGAACCGGGCCGTCGCCGTCGCGGAGCTCGCCGGCCCGGGGCCAGCACTGGACCTCGTCGACGCTCTGGCGGTGCCCCTTGCGGAGTACCGCTACTTCCATTCCACCCGCGCCGAGCTTCTCCGCCGGCTCGGCCGACACGCAGAGGCCGGCCTCGCCTACCGCGAGGCCCTGGCCCGCACGACCAACGCCGGTGAACGCCGGTTCCTTCTCGAACGCATCACCGAGTGCGACACCTCGAACGGAGAACCCACATGACCGCCACCGCCAAACAACACGTCGACGTCCTCGGCCACGACATCGCCTACCGCGAGGTCGGCGACGGTCCGCCGATCGTCCTACTGCACGGCAACCCGACGTCCTCGCACCTGTGGCGTCACGTCATCCCGCACCTCGCGCTCCACGGGCGGTGCCTGGCGCCGGACCTGCTCGGCATGGGCGACAGCGCCAAGCTCCGGGACAGCGGCGACGGCTCCTACCGCTTCGCCGAGCACCGGCGGTGGTTCGAGGAGTGGATGCTGGCGGTCGGCGCCGACACCGAGGTGACCTTCGTCCTGCACGACTGGGGATCCGCCCTCGGGTTCGACTGGGCCCGGCGCCACCCTCGCGCCGTGCGCGGCATCGGCTACAGCGAGAGCATCGTCGCCCCCCTCCGAAGCTCCGAGCTCCCCCCGGAGCTCGCACACCTGTTCCAAACGCTGCGGTCGCCCGACGGCGAGGCCCTCATCCTGGAGCAGAACCTGTTCATCGAGCAGGTCCTCGCCCCCAGCCTCAAGGACCCGACGGCGCTGGAGGAATACCGCCGCCCCTACCGGAACCCTGGCGAGGACCGGCGCGCGATGCTGGCCTGGGCACGGGAAGTACCCATCGACGGCCACCCCGCCGATGTCCACAACGTCGTCGCCGCATACAGCGACTGGCTCGAGACCAGCGACATCCCGAAGCTGTTCGTCAACGCCGAACCAGGAGCAGCCCTGACCGGCGCCGCCCGCGAGCGCTGCCGCCGCTGGCGCAACCAACACGAGGTCACGCTGCAGGCCGGGCACTTCGTGCCAGAGGACGCAGGCACGCAGCTCGGTGGAGCACTGGCGGAATGGATCGCCCAGCTCGCCGAGTCGGTCCCGGAGGCTGCGCGCTCATGACGATCACCCACGTCCAGCTCTTCTCCGTCCCCGTCAGCGACCAGGAGGCAGCGCGCGCCTTCTACTGCGACACCCTCGGGTTCGACCTCATCGCCGACACCCCGATGGGACCCGACCGACGCTGGCTCCAGATCCGCCCACCCGGCGCCACGACCTCGATTGCCCTTGTCACCTGGTTCCCGTCCATGCCCCCCGGTTCCAGCAAGGGGATCGTGCTCGAGACCGACGACCTCGAACGTGACATGACACACCTGGCCGGACGCGGCGTCGAGTTCCTCACCCTGATCGAAGACGCACCCTGGGGACGGTTCGTCACCTTCGATGACCCCGACGGCACAGGCATCGTCCTGCAGACGACCGCGCCGCCGGCCGTCACGTCGCCGTAGTGCCGATCGCCACCTGCCACCCTGGCCGGGGCGGGGGTTGCCTCGACGCCGACACGCTCGGGAGACCGGTATGACGAAACCGACGCAGGAGAACATCCCCACGCTCTATGAGTGGGCCGGAGGTCGTGCAGCGCTGCGGCGCCTCCTTGACGCCTTCTACGACCGAGTCGAGGCCGACGAGCTGCTCGCGCCGCTGTTCCCAGGCGGCGTGTCCGAGGAGCACCGCGACCACGTGACGACGTGGTGGTCAGAGGTCTTCGGTGGGCCCGCGCGCTACTCCAGCGACCTCGGCGGCTACGAGCGCATGCTCGCCATGCACCAGAACCTCGGCATCACGCACGAGCAACGGTTCAGGTTCGTGAAGCTGATGATGCGCGCTGCAGACGATGCCGCCCTGCCGGACGATCCGGAGTTCCGGTCGGCGCTCGTGGCCTACCTCGAATGGGGAACCCGCCTCGCCCTCCACAACTCACAGCCCGGCGCCGACGTGCTACCCCAAGCCCCCGTGCCTCGGTGGGGGTGGGGCGAGGCACCGCCCTACAGGCCATGAGCGCTCTGTTCGAGCACGCCAGCGCCCACGAGACCCTGAACCACATCGCCATCGAGGCCGCCTCCGTCGCCGATGTCGCCCGCCGACGAACGGTTCCGCGCCGCGGGGCTCTCGACGCGGTCGATCACGGACGACCTCTGCTGCCAGGCCGTGCAGGAGGTCACGAGCGGCCGGACTCAGGCCAGGTCGCGCAACTGGGTAGGGGTGCACTGACCGCGCGGCGGTATCGCCCACCCCCCGGGAATAGATACCCCCTGGGGGTATGTTGTCGTCTCTGTCGGACAGGCGAGGAGAGACACGTGAGCGCGACGACTGCTACTGAGCGGGATTCGACACCCCACCACAACGGTCCGGAGGCGAGCCACACGACGGCGGCCCCCGCAGACCACCACGGTCACCATGACGGCGGGCACGACCCCGATGGCCACGGTGCACACGCCGGCCACGACGTCGAGCTGTTCCGGCGACGGTTCTGGTGGAGCCTCTTGCTATCGGTGCCGGTCGTGGCGACGAGCCACATGGTCATGGACTGGTTCGGCTACGAGCTCGACGTCGCCGGGATCGAGTGGGTCGGCCCAGTGTTGGGTTCGGTGATCTTCCTCTGGGGCGGTTGGCCGTTCCTCGAGGGCGGCTGGCGCGAGGCGAAGGCCCGCCAACCAGGGATGATGCTGCTGATCGCGATGGCTATCGCCGTCGCCTATGTCGCCTCGATGGCCACGTCGCTCGACGCCTTCGAGCTGGACTTCTGGTGGGAGCTGTCGCTCCTCGTCACGGTCATGCTCCTGGGTCACTGGCAGGAGATGAAGGCCCTCGGCCAAGCCCAGGACGCTCTCGCTGCCCTCGCCGCGCTGCTGCCGGACGAGGCCGAGCGGGTCGGCCCTGACGGCGAGGTCGAGGTCGTCGGCCTCGACGCGCTGCGCTCTGGCGACGTCGTCCTGGTGCGATCTGGCGCGCGGGTGCCGGCCGACGGCGAGATCGTCGAGGGATCAGCAGAGCTGGACGAATCGATGATCACCGGCGAGTCCAAGCCGGTCGCGAAGGCTGCCGGTGACCGTGTCGTCGCGGGGACGGTTTCGACGGACTCGGCGATCCGGGTCCGCGTCGACGCCCTCGGCGAGGACACCACGTTGGCCGGGATCCAGCGGCTCGTGGCCGAGGCGCAGGCGTCGCGCTCACGTTCGCAGGTGCTCGCCGATCGGGCTGCGGCGCTGCTCTTCTACGTTGCGGCCGCCGCAGCGGTCCTCACCGCGGTCGTATGGTCGGCTATCGGCGACGCCGACGACGCCGTTGTGCGGGTCGTGACCGTGCTGGTGATCTCCTGCCCCCACGCCCTCGGTCTGGCCATCCCGCTCACCACGTCGCTGTCCTCGGCGGTCGCCGCCCGCAACGGGATCCTGGTCAAGGACCGACTTGCCCTCGAGCAGAGCCGGACCGTCGACGCGTTCCTGTTCGACAAGACCGGCACTCTCACCAAGGGCCAGCACACCGTCACCGACGTCGCCGGTGTCGGCATCGACGACATTGAGGTCCTCCGCCTCGCCGGCGGCGTCGAATCCGACAGCGAGCACCCACTTGCACGCGCCATCGTCAACGCTGCGAAGCAACGAGGGACCATCGCGACGGCGACCGAGTTCCGCTCGCTCACCGGCCGAGGCGTCGAAGCACACATCGACGGGCGGACCTACGCCGTCGGCGGGCCTGCGCTGCTCCGTGAACGGTCCCTTGACGAACCCGTGGAGATCGCCGACTGGTCCGCCAGTTGGAAGGAGAGAGGCGCAGCCATCCTGTATCTGACACGTGACGGTGAGATCGTCGGCGGTCTCGCCCTCGAGGACGAGATCCGCCCCGAGGCCCGCGCCGCGGTCACCGAACTGCAGCGCCTCGGCCGGCGAGTCGTCATGATCACCGGCGACGCCCGCCAGGTCGCCGACGCCGTCGGCGCCGACCTGGGCGTCGACGAGGTCTTTGCCGAGGTGTTCCCCGAGGACAAGGCCGCCAAGGTCGATGAGCTCCACCAGCGGGGTTTGACCGTCGCCATGGTCGGCGACGGCGTCAACGACGCCCCCGCGCTGGCCAGCGCCGATGTCGGCATCGCCATCGGCGCCGGCACCGACGTCGCCATCGAGTCCGCCGGCCTCATCCTCGCCAGCTCGGACCCGCGAGCCGTCGTCCAGATCGTCGAGCTGTCCAAGGCCGCCTACCGCAAGAGCATCCAGAACCTCTGGTGGGCCACCGGCTACAACGTCCTGGCCATCCCTCTTGCCGCCGGCGCGCTCGCGTGGGCCGGCGTGTCCATGCCGCCGGCCGTCGCTGCGATGCTCATGAGCGTCTCGACCATCGTTGTTGCAGCGAACGCCCAGCTGCTGCGCCGTTTGGACCTGCACCGCGCCAGCGCCGTCTGAGCACCTTCTCAAGCTTTCTGATCGTCGGGCCTTGTCACGCTCCGCCGGATCAGGTGGTCTTCGTCGATCCGAGCGATTGCAGCCACTCGGCCCAGATCGGGCGCTCGCGTTCGACGAACGATGGAGCGTCGTCGGAGAAGACGTGGCCGTTGACGTTCAGCAACGTCTTGTCGCCCATGTTGTAGGACGCAAACCGCAGGAAGCCCGGGACGGGCTCGGTGAGGCGCACCAGCAGCTCCTCGGTGCCGATCCGCTCGACCTCGCCCTTGAGGTCGCGGATCTCGATCGGGCCGAGCTCGTGCGCGCCGAGCCCCGTGCGCAGCGCGGCCCAGGCATCGCTGAGCGACATGTCGACCTGCGCGTCGACCCACATGGTGGTGACCTTCTGACCCGGGAAGTGCACGAGGTAGCGGCCCAGGGTGTCGAACGCCGGCGCCCAGCCGCGCTCCATGTCGTCGAAGAACTCGCGCTCCCAGTCGGCCCCCGTGCCGAACGCGCTGCTCACGACGCGCACGACGCAGGTGCCGCCCGACGTCGCCTCGATGAGGAACTCCGTGGCGAGCGGCGTGACCTGAGCCCCCTCCTGCCCGACGAGCGACGCCCAGTCGGGCTCCTCGTAGGCGATGCGGCGGGGCGGGTCCCAGTCCGTGATGTGGCCGCGCGAGCTGGTCTCGCCCATGTGGAACACGACGGCGCCGCCTGGGCGCTCCTCCACATCGCTGGGGATGAACCAGGAGCTCATCCCGTTGGCGGTGGCGATGGCGTCCCAAACCTGTTCGAGCGTGCCCGGTACCTCGAAGGAGAGCTCGAGCCGGAGGGGGCGATCGGGCGTGGTCATGGTCTACGACTCCTTCGGTTTGGGGTGAGCGACGACGACGAGGCGGTGGGGCCGCCCGCCGTCGTGGTGGTAGCGGGCCGCGAGGTCGAGCACCGCGGCGGTGAGCTCGTCGGCGAAGGCAGCGCGATCGGCGGCCGACTTGAAGCGGATCTCGGTGTCGATCGCCATGGTCGGCAGGCGCTTGCCGGCGTCATCGGCGCGGCGGGCGAGGCCTCCGACCTCGTGCACCACGCGGCCGGCCAGCGCGATCAGGTGGCGGGCCGACAAGCGGTCGGCGGTGCGAGCGGGGTCGGTGGCGTCGTCGTCGACGGCGGTGGGGGAGACGACGTAGCTGGCGGCGGTCGCCTGCAGCACGCGCTCGGTTATCCCCCCGCGCTTGCGCTCGTCGATCTGCTCGACGAGACCATGGGCCTCGAGCGCGTTGAGGTGGTAGTTGACCTTCTGACGGGTGATGCCGACCCGGACGGCGAGCGCGCCGGCCGATGCCGGTGACGTGAGCTCGCCGAGGAGCATGGCGCGCACGGGATCGAGGGCCACGACGGCGGCCGCCGGATCCTCGATCACCTCGACGTCGCGCATGGTCCCACCTTCGCGCCTGACAACTATTCTTGTCAAGGATGCCGATCGAGAGGGTCCCTTGCGATCGCCCAGGTGGTCGGCGTTGACGCGAGCGTCTACGAGGAGGCGGGGTCGGCCAGGATCCCCTCGATCTGGCCGATCGCCTCGACCATCCCTTCTTCCTGACCCATGGCGAGCACCTGCTCCATCGCCTCGAGCGTCGGATGGTGCGACGTGATGACCATCTCGGTCCTGCCGTCCCGCTCCCGAAGCGTGACGACCATCCTGCCCACAGGCAGGTCGTCGTTGGGCTTGCCCGTGTCGTCGGCGAAGCCGTCCTTCACCTCGAGCCGTCGCGGCGGGTCGACGGCCAGCACCTCCCACCAGCCGCGGTACTTCTCACCCTCCGGGCTGGTCATGTAGTAGGTGACGCGGCTGCCGACCGTGAGGTCGTGGTCCACGAAGGTCGCGGGGTAGCCCGGGGGACCCCACCAGCGCTCGAGCTGGCGCGGGTCGGCCCAGAGCTGCCACGCCCGTTCGACCGTGGCGTCGAGCTCGACGGTGATGACCATCGTCAGGGCGTCGGGATCCTTGCGCACGTTCGTGACGGTCATGGGGTGCCTCCGTTGGGGTCGGTGAGGATCTCGCTCATGCGGTCGGCGCGGCCGCGCCAGACCGCTTCCAGGGCGTCCAGCAGCTCCGATGCCCGGCGGACGGTGTCGACGTTGCCGCGGACGAGCTGTTCTCGTCCCTTGCGTTGCTTGGTCACCAGTCCAGCCTCTTCCAGCACGGCGACGTGCTTCTGCACGGCGGCGAAGCTCATCGGGTAGCGGCGGGCCAGGGCGGACACCGAGTGCTCGCCCTCGAGCGTGCGCACGACGATGTCGCGCCGGGTCACGTCAGCCAAGGCGTGGAAGACCCGGTCGGCCCGCTCGGCCTTCAGCAAACCTACAACCATATGGTTGTAGATAATCACGCTTCGGACTTGCCCGCAAGGGCCAGGTCGGAGCGCTACGCAGACGGAGCTGCCGAACCTGCCTCGAGCCACGCGCGGAGCTCCGGGTCGAGCAGGGCGGCGGCGGCCTCGTAGAGCTCGAGGTCGTCTTCGGTGAGCACGTCGCGCCAGCGTTCGTTCGTGCCCTTGTGGAAGAAGCGGGCGGCCCCGCCCTCGAACATCGTGTCCAGGGACCCCGCGTTGCGGATCGCCTCCTGCTTCATCGTGTCGAAGCGGGCCGCGGGCACGAGCTCGGGCCACGCGTCCTCGGCGACCTCGATCCCGGTGAAGGCGGCGACGCGGCGCATCTGGCCCTCGAGATCGTCGAGGAGGTCGGCGTAGTGGACCAGCAGCACGTTGGGGAGGTCCCGATGCGGCCAGAACGAGGCCGCGTGGTGGTGGTGCGACCAGAACGGCCAGCCGTCCGTCTCCCAGTCGAACAGGCTGCGGGTCATCCACTCGGGCCACAGGTCTCGTTCGGTCGCGGGGCAGCGTGGCATCGGGCCGAGCGCGCCGCCCGCGGCGTCCAGCAGCGAGTAGAGGAGGTCGGTGTAGGCGCTGTAGTGGTTGAAGGCCGACATGAACACGTCGCGCGTGTCGCGGCCGACGTACACGTACCGGGCCGCGGGGTCGTAGGGCAGCGCGTCGAACGGCAGATGGCTCTTCAGGAACCGTTGGTGCTCCTGCGCCTCGATGGTCGCCACGACGCCGTCCACGTCGCCCGTGAAGGCGGCGTCGATCCAGGGTGACAGCTCGCCGAGCCGTGCCGGCAACGGGCCGGCGCCGAAGACCAGGAGGCTCATGATGCGCTGCATCCAGGTCGTCCCCGCCTTCATCGAGGTCGAGATGACGACGTCACCCGGCCGCAGGGTCACGTGGTCCCACCGCTCGCTGTCGAGGTGGTGGCTGCGGTAGGTGCGGGTCCGACGGGGCGTGTCCATCGCCCTCCCTTCTACCTCGTCAACCCTCGTAGGCAGCGGCGACCTTCTTCGGGACGACCATGCGCCACGCGTCGATCAGCAGCTCCCGGAGCTCGTCGACGTCGAGCGCGTCCAACCTGACCTGCACCCAGCGGTAGCGCAGGTCGGAGGCGTCGGGCATGAGGAACTTGTCGGGCTCCGACGCCACGAGGGCCTCCCGCTCCTCCTTCGGGAAGGCGAAGCCCATGATCGTCTCGTCACGCGAGAACGCGGCGTAGACGATGCTCCCGACCCGGAACTTCACCCGGTCGCGCACCAGCGCCTCGTAGGAACGAGGGAGCGGGGCGACGATGGCCCTGGCATCCTCGATCGTCACCCCCATCGGCGGCGCCGCACCGTGCGCAGCGGCGGCAGGTAGCCCTCGAGCTCGGCGAGCAGCTCCTCCAACGACGGGTCGGGGCTCCGGGCGACCTGGCTCCTCAGGTGCTCCGTGATGTGCGGGCCCCACTCCGGCAGGTTGCGGACGCGAGGCGCGAGGCCGTCGAGGATCGCGTCCAGCGCCTGGCGGACCGGGCGGAGCGCCTCGTCGTCCATGGGGGACTCCGGGAACACCGGGCCAAGATCGTCGAGGCGCTGGGCTACGGCAAGCGACCCTGAGAGCGCCGACGCGTGGTCGATGCCACGCTCGAGGTGGGGGCTACGTCCAGCCGGGCACGCTTCCGGCTTGCTCGATCCAGGTGGTCAGCTCCGGTTGCCGGGCCTCCTCGACGGACCTGAGCTTCACGTAGCGGCTGCGGTCGGTGTCGCCGAGCGGGGGCGGGGGATCGAAGTCGGCGCCGCCGAGGAAGACGACGTTCACGGAGACGTCGTAGGCGACGAGCTCGATGATCCAGCCGAGGTCCGGCAGGCCGTAGTACGCCTTCTTCCACTTCAGCGCGTACTGGAGCCCGGAGTGCGTGGCGCGGATCGACTTGTCCAGCTGCTGCACGACGGGCTGCAGGTCGGGCATCACCCGCCGCATCCAGTCGTCGATCTCGGTGCGGTCGTCGGAGGGCTCGGGCGGCTTCCGGCTCGACGTCCCCTTCCGCGGTGGCTTCGGCATCCGGACAGCCTGCCAGGACGTCGAGGAGCGGTCGAGTGCGCGTCCGCTCAGGGGGCCAGGGACGCGTACACGAGGTCGGGGCGGTCGGAGATGACGCCGTCGATGCCGAGTGCGATCGCGCGGGCGATGTCGCCCGGCGTGTTCGGCGTCCACGTGACGACGTCCCGACCGAGGGCATGGCCGAGCTCGACGATCTGGGGGTGCAGGTCGAGGGTGCGCAGGTCCGGCGCCGCGATCTCGTAGCCGAGCAGCGCGGAGTACGCCATGTTCGCGCCGGCCGGGACGCCGCTCCCTCGGGCGAGGCCTGGGAGGTTCGACGACGTCAACAGCGCGGTGCGCAGCGCCGGAGACCCCCGCTCGATCCGATCGAGCGACAGCGGCCAGAACGACTGCACGATCAGGTCCTCGACCGGGAACCCGGTCTCGGTGACGAGCGCGAGCAGCTCGTCGGCGACCTCGGTGCCGAGCGGGTCGAAGTTGGCCTCGAGGGGGATGTTCTTGATCTCGATCATCAGCCGCCACCCGGCGGCACGGCCCTCGACGAGCACGTCACGGAGCGTCGGGATCGGCTCGAACGACGGCCACCCCGGGAACGACGCCGACGCGTCGCACGGCGCCAGCGCGGCGAGCGTGAACGCGTGCAGGTCGCCCGAGCAGGTGGTGGTCCGATCGACGGTGTCGTCGTGCAGCACGACGAGGTGCCCGTCGGCGGTCAGCTGGGTGTCGAGCTCGAGCCAGACGCCCCGGTCGCCGAAGCGGGCGAACGTCTGCCGGAAGGCGCCGAGGGTGTTCTCGGGGGCGAGGCCCGCTCCACCGCGGTGGGCGAAGACGACCACGTCGTCGGTGGCCCTCGCCGGCGTCGGGACGACGAGCAGCAAGGCAGCCGTGACGGCCACCGCAACCCGCCCGACCCGCATCTGGACGAGGGTAGTGCGCGGCCCGCGGGCGGCCGTTGGCCGAGGTCACGGTCGGGGTGCGTCGGCCGGGGTCTCCGCGACCGGGGGGCAGGTGCGCGCGGCTTCCCAGCGCTCGCGCCACTCGAAGTGCCACCACTCCCACGCCAAGGTGCGGCAGAGCCCGAAGCGGGCGCCCGCCTCCGCGAGCCAGTCCGCGGCGTCTCCGTCGCCGACGTCGATCGCGAGGCCCTGCACGTGCATCGACCGGTCGGGCGGGAAGACCCACCACAGCGCGGCCTCGAGCGATCCCCGCTCGGCGACCTCGTCCTCCAGCATGGCGGCCTGCTCCTCGGCGGTCCGGAAGCCCGACGTGATCGTGAGCTCGTGACCGGCGTCGGCGGCCTCGGCGCTCGCGCGCTCGAACGCGGCGACCAGGCCCGGGTGCAACCCGCGGGGCGACGACGACGTGTCCACC